>JAIXKT010000040.1 GCA_026932145.1 Bacteroidia bacterium | reverse complement strand
ATGTGTACCTTTGCGGCACAAATCTAGTTTAGGTTCACCGGAGAGGTGCCTGAGAGGCCGAAAGGAGCAGTTTGCTAAACTGTCGTAGGGCTTAAACCCTACCGCGGGTTCGAATCCCGCCCTCTCCGCAAAGATTCGAGGTGTAGCGTAGCTTGGTATCGCGCCTGCTTTGGGAGCAGGAGGCCGTAGGTTCAAATCCTGCCACCTCGACATTGGGTCCTGTAGCTCAACAGGATAGAGCAACTGCCTTCTAAGCAGTAGGTTACAGGTTCGATTCCTGTCAGGGCTGCAAACTCTAAGACCCAAAAGACTTTGTAGAAAACAGATTGGGCGGCTTGTAACAACAAGCCGCCCAATCTGTTTTCTACAAATAGCAAACTTTTAACGCCCAACAGAATTTATATGATTCGCTAATTCTTCTATTGAAGACTCAAAAGTAAATACCTGATTAACAACAAAATAATTTTCGACATCATAAGTAAGCGGGTAAGCATACTTAGCAAAATCCAACTTAGAGCCTTCAAAGGTAAATAATTCACAAATTTCCTTTACCTGATTGGCTGTTAGGCAGTTACTTTTAATAACCTGCTTAGCAATCGTAAGTTTCGTATCTTCAAAACTATTTTTGGAAATAGTTGTTTTTGCTTGTGAGAAAGTTGTTGGGTTCATCGGCATCGGGCAACCTACTCTGCCGGAATAGCCGGGTACATATACTGGATTAGGTGCCGGGTTATTATTATGGTTGTGATTATGGCCTGATGGCGGCGGCGGCGGGGCATCCATACCATTGGTACGAACAGATATACCAAAGCCACCAGCCGGAGTGTTTACATTGACATCTACATTTACGTTCTCGGTACCCGTTGGGTTAGGGGGCGGAACATTAATTCTGGTTTCGGTAGTTGGTGGAGGAGATTGATATTGAGGCTGAGGTTGTTCCTGATTTTTAGCCATAGGTTCTGAATTCTGTGGAGCAGGGATTTTACGCTCTGCCGATGAATAATATCGAATAGAATACGCACCAACTTTATTTTTATTAGCAATATATTTTACAACGTATGTGGTTTCTTTATATTTTTCCAACATCACATTGCCATTCACCTCGCCCAAATTTTTGTCCTCAAAAATCACCTTAGCTTTAAAATATTCCCCGTTTAGGTTTTCTACCCGAACGTTAGTCTGTGCTACATCATTGTATTTCAGACCGTTTAAAACAACGTAGAATTTTTCCCCTCGCTCCGAGAAGAACACAAGATCTGACTGTGCGTGTAGCACGCCTAAGGAAGCAGCCAGTAACAGAACGTAAACAAAAATTACTCTCATGATAAAAAATTAGTTTTTAGCAAAAATAAAAACAAAACTTGTGCCAAAGTTAATGGATATGTTGGTTATGGTTCAGAAAATATGAAAACTATAATTTTATTGATAGCGGATTATTACAAGTAGGGCATCCATCATGGGTTTCTTTCTTCTTGAGAAAGTTGATAACCTTCTGATTAATATTTTGTTTCTAATTTCAACCCTTCCCTCTCGCTTCTTTTTATCAGACTTTCTTGGCCGCAATCAAAAATCATTACCAAATATTGTCTATCTTCGCCGGCTAAATACTCAGGCTACTTAGTAAACATGAAATTCTTAATGGTGTTTTGCGTAGTATTTGTGTTGGTTTATTTAACCTTCCCATATATCATACGCTTAGCACACAAACTCGGTATTGTGGATCTCCCCACTAAGCGGAAAGACCACACTAAACCGATTCCCATACTGGGAAGTTTTGGGCTATTTTTAGGCTATATTATTGGTATTATAGTGAGTATTCTTTTTTTTGAAGATACTCTTGGCTTAAAAGACTGGGTTGTGTTTGGCACAACGTTTATGGTGTTAATCATTGGCTGGATTGATGATTTCCAAAAGTCGCGCGGGAAAGAATTTCCGCCATTCCCAAAATTTATCGTTCAGGTATCTGCGGCTATAATAGTTGCCGTAATAGGGGTTCGTTTTAAAGGGTTTGTTATTCCTTTTTCCCAAATATATTTTGAGATTCCTTATTTGCTACAAATATTAATAACCGTAACTTGGATTTTCGGGGTAACTACGGTTATGAATTTTACGGATGGGATGGACGGTTTAGCAAGCGGAATAGCCGCTATCTCCGGCTTGACTTTTTTCTTGATAGCTATTGATAATCAGAATTATAGTACGGCTACCTTAGCTATTACTATCGTTGCATCTGCTTTGGCTTTTTTGCAGTTTAACAAACATCCTGCCAAAATCTATATGGGTGATGCCGGAGCTACATTTTTAGGATTTCTCTTGGCTATTATTGCCATTGAAGCTACCCTACAAAATAAACCGAGTTTTACGTATCTATTTATCCCGATATTGGCTATTAGTGTCCCTATTTTAGATAATATTTACGTAGTATTAATTAGAATTTACAACAAAAAACCCATTTATATTGCAGATGCCGGCCAAATACACCATAGATTACGCCGTAATGGGATGCCCGTAAAGCACGTTGTTTTGTTTCTGTATCTAATCAGTATCATTTTTAGCTTGATTGCAGTTATCATGCACTTACTTCATGTGTAGATAGTTAGCACACTGATTCGGTTTATTCATGAATAATTTTTTTCCTAAAAATGATATTGAAGACAATTTGGACGATTCTTTGCCGGATAATATAGCAGAACTTACAGCAGAAAACGCTCCGGCTTTTAACCATCTTAGTGATGATTCGCTGATCATAGCGCCTACTGAACTGGGTTTTTATGAGCACCACCGTTTTACAGCTGACCCTGGCCAAAAACCTATTCGGGTGGATGTTTATCTAACTATTTTTATTCAAAATGCAACCCGAAGCCGGATTCAAAATGCCATTCGGGCAGGGTTAATTCGCTGCAACGACACGCCCGTAAAGGCCAGTTATAAAGTAAAACCCGGCGATGTCCTGACCATATTTTTACCGTATCCGCCTGCCCCTGATTTAGCCCCCGAAAATATCCCCTTAGACATTGTTTATGAAGATACCGAATTTGTAATCATCAACAAAAAAGCCGGCATGGTATGTCATCCCGCCTTTGGGCACTATAGCGGAACATTAGTAAACGCTTTATTATTTCACCTAAACCAAGATTTTGAATTAGATAAAACCTCCGTGCGCCCCGGATTAGTTCATAGAATTGATAAAGACACTTCCGGACTTTTGGTCATTGCCAAAAATATTCACTCCTTTAATTTTTTAGCCAAGCAGTTTTTTGAACATACCATCGAAAGATCTTACTTAGCAATCGTTTGGGGAAATGTCTTGCAAGATTCCGGCACGATTACAGGAAGTATTGGCCGCCACCCTATTTTTAGAAAAAAATTTACAGTACTCCCGTCTGATTCTATGCATGGAAAACACGCCGTTACGCATTACGAGGTTCTACAACGGTATCATTTTTTTACATTAGTGCGCTGCCGCTTAGAAACGGGAAGAACTCACCAAATCCGAGTTCATTTTAAGCATATTGGGCATACTTTGCTGGGAGATGTCTTATATGGAGGCGACAGCCTAAGTAACAATAGGTTACATAAAAATAAGCAACAACTTCTAAGGGAATGTCTAACAATTATTCAACGCCAAGCGCTTCATGCAAAAACATTGGGGTTTATTCATCCAACAACCCGAAAATATGTTCAATTTAATTCCGCAATTCCCGATGATTTTATGCTTGTATTAAAAAAAATACAGGATTTTGCAGAAACCATTAACCCAGAAATTATAGAACAAATAGCTGGTTTTGAGTGATTTTACCTAACTTATAAGATAAAACAAAGAGAAAACTGCGATAAAAACATATTATAAAGCAGTGATTTCCCCTAAAATAAGTATATTCGCCAAACTATTTTTACTATGGCGGATAATCAAGACAGTAATCGAGAAAGAGATTTAGTACTTGCTCCCAATGAGTATGCTTTTATCTCTGACCAAACAAAGGGAAATATCAATGTTTATGTTGGCCCCTACAAGACTTCCCTCGCAAATACTGATAAACCGGTAACTTTTGATTCTAGGACAAAGCGATTTAATAGATGCTCTTTAGACGAAAGCATTCAGATTTTTGCTACTGCTCCAGAGGCTTGGTATGTTATGTTAAAGAACCCTGCTTCGGACGCTAAACAACCCAAACAAGGTACTTCAAACAGCCTACCAGAACTTAATATTGGCCGAAAGGTAAACCTACCAGGGCCTGTCTCTTTTGCTTTATGGCCAGGACAAATGGCGCGGGTTATACAAGGGCACCAGCTACGCTCTAACCAATATCTACTTGTGCGAGTATATGACGAAATTGAAGCCCGAAAAAATTGGGATTCTGCTGTGATAAAACCCCAAAAATCAGAAGGAGAAAACAAAAATCCGCTCGGAGAAGTACAAGACCTGAGTATCGGAAAATTGTTGATTATCAAAGGGATGGACGTTTCCTTTTACATCCCGCCAACAGGTATAGAAGTCGTTCGTGATGAGTATGAACAGTATGTTCGGGAGGCCGTTACCTTAGAGCGGATGGAATACTGCATTTTATTAGACGAAAAAGGAACCAAGCGTTATGTGCGTGGGCCTGCTGTCGTATTTCCAGACCCCACCGAAGAATTTATCACCGAAGATAACTCCCGCAAGTTTAAATCCATAGAACTCAGCGAAATAAGCGGCTTGTATATCAAGATAATAGCTCCCTACGAAGAAAGCGGAAAATCTTATAAAGAAGGAGACGAACTGTTTATTACTGGAAAAGACCAGATGATTTACTACCCTCGTCCGGAACACGCTGTTATCAAATACGGCAGCCAAGAACGGCACTTTGCCATAGCAATCCCCCCAGGTGAAGGCCGGTATTTTATGGATAGAATATCCGGTAAAATTTCACTCATGCGCGGCCCCTGCGTCTTTCTGCCAGACCCCAGACAATATGTTTTGGTTCGCAGAATCCTTGACTCCCGAAAAGTTGAACTCTGGTTCCCCGGAAACAAAGAAGCCTTAGAATACAACGTCAAACTCAAAGAACGACAAGAAAAGGAGCAACAAGAGGAAATAGACACCAACAATATTCAGGTTGCCCAGCAGCGACAAGAATTAGTAACAGAAAATACTCCCAACGCATTAATCACTTCTAAAAAGGTACGCCCAAGTGAAAAAATGGTCAGTGATTCATACAACCGCGGAAGCCAATATACACCCCCGCGCATGATCACCTTAGACACCAAATACGATGGTGCCGTAACCATTCGGATTTATACCGGTTATGCTGTATTGGTTGTTAGCCCTACCGGAACTCGAAAAGTAGTGCAGGGGCCGCAAACTTACCTCCTTGAATATGACGAAATACTTGAAGCCTTTGAACTATCTACCGGAACTCCCAAAACAGATGTTAGCCTATTTCGCTCTGCCTATCTAAGAGTACTGCATAACAAAGTATCAGACATAGTAGCCGCTGAATCTGCCGATTTTTGTAGCGTAAGCATAACCCTTTCCTACCGCGTTAATTTTGAAGGAGAATCAGAAAAATGGTTTAATGTAGAAAATTATGTCAAGTTTCTAACCGACCACATGCGCTCTATCATCAGAAACGCTGTACATAAAATTTCTATCATGGAATTTTATGCTAATGGAACTAACTTACTGCGTGATTGGATTTTAGGAGTCGCCGTTGAAGGAGGTAAAAGAACAGGAAGGTTTTTTGAGGAAAATGGAATGCGCATCTATGACGTAGAAGTGCTGGATATAAAATTAGGAGACAGCAGCATAGAAGGTCTGCTAATTGGCCAACAACATGAAGTTGTGAAACAAAAATTAGCCTTAGAAAGTGAAAATAGACGCTTAGAATATGTCCGTGAAACAGAAACCGTAAATCGTCAGGTTAGCCAACTGCAATCTGAAACCCGTAAAATCGCTTGGCAATCAGATGAAGAAGAAGTAAAAAAATACCTGTCTCTTTGTTTAGTGCGCATTGAATCTGAAGTGCAGCAAGCTGAGCAAAAACTCCAAAAACGCCTAACCGAGCTTTCTCTCGAAGGTAAAATCAGTCAAACTCAAACGGATATTCGCCGCTCAGAACAAGAATTAGAGATAGCTTTAGCCAAAAAAGAATTAGAAAATAAGATATTACAACAGCAATCTGAGGTTGAAGCATTGGTCAAAAAGGCACAAGCGCTTTCACCAGATTTAATTGCAGCGTTACAAGCCTTTGGAGACCGTGCATTAGCCATAAAGGTCGCAGAATCTATGGCTCCAATGGCAATACTCGGTGGAAAAAGCGTATCCGATGTCTTTAGAAACCTCCTGAAAGGAACTGCCCTCGAAAATGCTATGACCGTTATGGACTATACTCAGGAACAGTAATGCTCTGTTTTTTAGACTCTTCTACAGGGTTAGCGGATGTTTTGATAGGTTATAGCTGGATGGAAGCCCAAAATTCTTTTGGAATTTTGGGCTTCCTATCGCTCCAAATAGCAGTTACTCTTATAGAAGCTACTGTTTTTAAGCTCTTTAACTGGGGAACGTGGAGAAATGTACTCATTGACTCTACGTTGATAAACCTGATTACTACAATAGTCGGTTTTGTCGCAGCCTTGTTTCATTCAAACGATGACCCGGTTACTTTTCTATTCGTAGCTTTTGCAACTTCAGTTTTGATAGAAGGCTATTGGTTACATAAAAGAGAAAATACTATGCCAAAATCACACAGATGGATAATGATTTTGATTGCTAATATTCTCTCGTATGCTCTTTTGATAACTATATTCAAAATGGATAAAAGACAGTTTAATAAAGAACAATTTGAAAATTATCATCGTTACGAGCGACCAAATGATATTCCGGAGTCAGATTCTTTGGGAGCAGAAATTCATTAGCCTTGAGATGAATCCGTTTTTTTAGCGGCTAATTTATTCTTTAATTCCCTTGAATATTGATTCCCAAATAGTTAATGAAATTGGGGGTTTGAAATGAGAAATATGTATCTGAAAGATTTTGAACCAACATTGTAGCATACGCTGCCGATATTCTTTCGGAATTTTTGTTAGTGCCGTACCTTTTTCATGTTGTAAGATTAAATTTATGATAAGTATTGGAACAATTTCAGAGTTATTAGGGGTTGTTTTTTCAAATATTCCTAAAACTTCATTTAAGCGGATGGGTTGTGCCCCCCAAGTGTCATCAATATCAGGAAGATACCCAAGGAGTTGTGCTAATTCAGCGAAACCGATGATGGTTCTTTCAAAAATAGTGTCGCTTAGTTCATCTAACTGGTGTAAAAACTGGCCTAACCATTGATAAATTTCCGGTTGATAGCCGAAATCCAATAAAACACTTCGCAGCACCTCAACCCACAACTGTAAGTAAATTGCCCGTGTTGTTTCCAAATAGAATGTTTGATAATAACGCAGTAAATTGATTTCAGTTACTAATTGAACGTCTCTTTTCTCTTTATGAAGATAAATAATTTCTACCTGATTTAAAAGCAGTAAAAGCGCACTTTTATTGGCACGAAAACTTTGAGAGCGTTTAAGGATAAAAGAACAGATTCCAAACTCTTTCGTAAAAACACTAAGTATCTGACTATTATCTTGATACGCGGTTACCCTAAGAATAAAGCCGCTTGTTCTTTGAAACACCTAAGTTAAATTCTGGTAAAATTCTGGTTGTTAAGCGTAGCCTTTACCGAAATGGGTAAATTCAAAGTGTTAAAGCCCGGAAAGTTTTGCAATAAACTGGCAGGAGAGTAGTTTTGTTCTATCTTTTCCTGCTTAAATACAGTCAATTTAGCCGGAAATCCTTTTTCAATTTTGATTTCTGGTAATCCAAAAACTTTTCTGGGTATAGTTGTAACCATCTTTAGAAAAATGTCAATGGGTAATTTTTCTCCTAAAGCAGCATAAGATAGGGGAACTGCCCAAGGTGCTAACTGCAAGCCCCCTAAGGCATCAAAGAAAGGAAGTTTTTTGTTTTCTGAAGGCATTGTTTGATGCCCTGACGATAAAATGACTGTTGGGTTTTCTACTATCATTTGGCGCATTTTTTCTATCGAAAAATCATCTCGAAGTGGGGGTGTTAGCTTAAATGCAGGATTTAAGGTCATTAAGGACTCATCATTGAAACATAAATAGGGAACAGAAACTTCAGCCGACAAAGTTGATTGAGGTGATAGCCGTTGCTGTGCTATAAGGACTTCTCGCAAGGTTTCTGGCAGTGAAATTGGCCCTAAGAGTAAGTTACCGCCACTATGCTGCAACAAAGTGATAGAGCGATGCACCGCAAGTGGCTCTACAAACGCCGGAGATGCAGGTAGTCCCAGCTTAGATTGGGTATAGCCTTCATGGGCATAGCTGCCTGCCGTCAGTTGAGGATATTGCGGGCTTTCTATTAACAAATTATTTGCTAAACTTTTTTGGTATTGTAAAGCCCGCAATAAAATTTCGGGTAAAACAGGATTTAGGCCGTCCCCAAACCAATGGCTATTTAGGCTCGAATATGGTGCTATTGAAATCCCTTTTCCCAATTGGGTTAATGGTAGTATTAAGTGAATATCAATAACTTGGGTGTTAAATTTCTGGTTTAAACCCTCAATATAACTTGGTTCTTCTGAGGGGATTGGTAGTTGTGGGTAATAAAAAACATCTGTAAAACCGCCTTTTAAAGCACTGCTTAAAAAATCATCTATTGACTTGATGCCTGATACGCGGCTATCTACCCAACCGGTAGAAATGCTGTATCCGTCAATTTTCCATTGAGGAATGTCATCAGAAATGGGTTCATTTGACGGTAAAAAATCCCTAATAAGCCCGTTTTCGATAACTAAATTTCCAATTCTTCCATTCCAAATAGATTCAGTATCAATAATTTGGACGTTCCTGAAAATAAACTTATTGTGTATCAAGGGTTCAGGCATAATGTCGTTTTTCAAAACTTATTTTTCACTTTCTATGAGCGCACTAAAATACAAAACGGACTGTAACTAATTACAGTCCGTTTTGAAAACAAAGAAACAAGAGTTATCGTTTAATTATCAAGCGTTCTGTAAACGATTGGTTTTCAAACTGTACCACTAAATTATAAGTTCCTTCTGCTAATTCAGATAGATTTAGGCTTAGGTTATTCTTCGTATTTAGCTGCCAGTTATTTTTATAGACCGACTGGCCGATGGTATTGTAAACAATTACCTGAACACTTCCGGTTATTGGGGTGCTAAAAGTTAAGCTAAGTTGTCCATTGCTTGGATTTGGGAATAAGGAATACCATTTTTCTTGGTCAGAAATCAAGGTAGCATCTACAACATTAGAATAATTGAAACTGCCGTCAAAATCTACTTGGCGAATTCTGTAATAATAGCGGGTATTTGAAGTTACATTAGCATCTAAGAAGCCATAGTTTTGTGTGGTGGAGGTAGTTCCATTACCTTTTACCCATGTAATTTTATTAAATGATACGCCATCTAAGCTACGTTCTAAATCAAATCCTGCGTTATTTACTTCTTTGGCAGTTACCCAACTTATTTGGATAGCATTTCCGGCTGGTTTAGCAGAAATATCCATCAACGTTACTGGGAGCGGTGTGCCGTCGCCAATAGTTTTCTCGCTGAAGATTGTAATTCCTTTTCTGAGTGCGTATCCACTGGCTACGGTTCTGCCGGCAGAGCCAGCTGTGGGGATGGTTCCACCGCCTACCCAGTCTGTTTTGGTAGTACTCCCATTTGGGCGGCTGATTGCGATAAAGCCGTTATCTGCCAAACCAGTGAAACCGGCTGTGTATAAATACATATCGTAGTTAATTCCGGTGATAGAAAAGCTGGGTTCAAGGTACCATTTACCGGCATTTCCTGCACCACCAAGCTCTATTCCGTCTATTGTTGGCCAAGAAGCTCCTCCTGAGTTATTGCAAGCAGTTCCATTCCAGCTACAATCTACATATTCGCTTCCGCTTCCGGTTAATGTGTTTACTTTCATATCGAGCCTGCGGTAATCAGCCTTAGCTGATTGCCCCATAGGAAAGAGATAGGTCGGTGTGCCGGCACTCACTATATTTCTGCGAAGTAATCCGTCCACATGGCCTAATCCGGTACGAGTAACCCCTCCGGAAGCAGTATTGGATACAAGCACTTTATTTGAGCCTGTGTGCATAACTCCATCACTGAAGTTTAGTACTCCGGAAATCAACATATCATTATTTAGATTTAAGCCGGCACCGGAATTACTCATGGTTACATTATAGAAGTCCCCAAAAGCACCTACATTTTTAGTATAAGATTGAGCACCGGTACCAAAGAATACCACCGTTCCGTTATTATGCAAAAACCTACCACTTTGATTGAAGTCTCTACCTACTCGCAATACGTAGGCATTTTGGTCAAATTCAGAAGTAGAAGTAACAATTGTGAAATCATTGGAAACATTAACAGCATTTTGCTGATAGGTTGTTCCCATAGATTTGTTGATCCTTAGGTTATAGAAAGCGTTTGTACCTATCCACGCTCCATAGATATTTTGTGTTCCGGTTCCGTTTAGGTGTACGGTACTGGTGCCTGCTGTAATAACGCCACTGTTTCGAATATCGCCTGCCACATAAAGGTTATTGGCTCCGAGTGAGAAATTACCATCTTCATTACTAAAGTTTCCGCCAAGCGTGATGTCGTTAGCCAAAGCTAAGGTTCCCGCTGTTTTTTGGCTGATAATATCCATAAACTGGTTGATTCCATTGAAGTTTCCAGTAATAGTTTGGTTAGCACTGCCTCGGAATAAAGTAGTTGAGCCTGTATTTGTTGTAAATGTTCCTCCAAGCATCAGGTTGAAATCGCCACATAATTGATGGGCTATTCCTATATCAACTGTTAAGGAGGCACCCGGTTGAATGTTAATTGTGTTGGCGATAGCTCCGTCTTTATTTATGAAAGGCTGAAATTTAGGGCCTGGAAAAATATTAGCAGTGATATTGCAGGCTGGAACCCCGCATCCTCCCCAATTATCTGGGTTAAACCAATCCGAAGAATTGCCACCGGCAGTCCAAACAATTGAAGTGGGCATTGAATAATCCAAAGCATTCGGAGAGTTTATTTTGATGGAGAAGCCCGAATTTTGGCCAGACCAGTTTGATATTACCAGGGTATAAGTTCTACCGGCAACCAACGGTAATGAAGAAGCATAGGGTTTATCACCTCCTCCACAAGATGTACATACCCCAGCTGCACTTAGGCCGGTATTGCCACTTATCCCTGAATAATTACAGCGAACCGGCGTTGCTGCCCCAGATTGGATGGTAGCACAAGTAGCAGTGGACATATCATACAAAGCCCAGTCATAATCCACAACAGGGTTATTCGGTATAATATCAAAATTAAGAGGAATACTACTCTGCGCAACGAATTCATACCAAACGGCATTTCTTTCAGCGTTAAGCAAGCAACCGCTTCCTGCTGCCGGCATATCGCATACAGTTCCACTGCCAAAGAAGCCAGGGTCTCCCACAGATGTTATATTCCTACATATTCGCTGCTTCGTTTGGCACTCTTGGAGAGCAAGTTGTGTTACAAAGCTATTATCCCGAACATAAATACGAAATGCTCCTCTCATATTTGCATAGCCATCTACCCGAACATAGTAAGTATTTCCTACTACTAAACCGGTCAGGTTAGATATTGCAGAGATAGTTGATCCGCCACAATTATTGGTGCTTAGCCTTGCACAAGAAGACGCTACTTCGGCGAGGCCAGGCCCACAGACACCTGTATAAACTGCTGTTTGCGGGATGAATGGTAAGCCAGCATAATTAGTGGCAAAATTTAAGATAATTCCCCGCTCTAAGGGATCTACATTTACAGTCATTGAACTCGAGGTAGCTACAAATTTATACCATACGGTGTTTAAATTTCCGCCACCAGTCCAGCAAGCAGGAGTACCCGGCTCTTCTGCACCAGCCGCAGGTACACACAATGCCCCCTCCACCATATTCCCAACCGTTAAAGACGTGGCACTACATGGTAAATCATTAGTAGACTCCGGTATCCGAGTAAAAGAAACATCCAAAATAGTCTGATTGACAAGAGCACTATTAGTTGTAATCAAGAAATAGTAAGTAATTCCACTTCTTAGGCAAAAGGTTCCGGAAGCGTTAAAGTCTCCTAAATAAGAACCCCCATAAACTTGTGTATTAGAAAAGATACCCTCACAGGTAGTTCCGGCAGCACCCGGGCAGCCGGCATACGCAGCTACTCCAACCCCAACCGTAATGGGTGCATCTGCTCTACTTATCCCTACTGTGATGCACTCATTGCTCGTTGGTGTATATTGATATAGTAAATCGTGGCCTGCTCCCTGGTACAACCAGCCGGTGTTATTGTTTGTTCCACAACTCCCTGTAAATGGGCGTGTTAAAGTACTTGAACCAAAAGTACTTGCATAACTTTCATAGTACGGTAAGGTAGTGATTGGCTTAGCGGTAGCACAAGTTTTAGCAGTGCTCACCACAGCAATATCAAAAGTTTTGGTAGCAGGTGCTGTTGCATTATAATCATAAACACGAATAGTATAAGTACTTCCGATGGTTAAACCACTGAAAAATACTATCTCTAACTGTCCGGCTAAAGTAGCATCCACACATCCAATACTTGTTCCGCAAGTTCCACTAAAAATATGGATAACCGGATCCATGCTGGCCGAAGGTCTTACATAGATGGTTACTTCTGTGGTAGTGGCTACAAATTTATAAAACACATCATCTTCGGCTGTACCGCCACAAGTAGCTAATCCAGATCCTGTTGCGTTTGCAACTGTTCCGGCAGTCCAGTTAGCTACTGCTGAAGGGACAAGTACCGTAGCTCCGGCACAGTTATCGTTTACCGGTGGGGCTGTTGGAGGTCTGGTAATGCAAATATCGAAAGTTGTTGTATTTGGATAACCGGTGTAGAAGTCATAAACACGGATGCGGTAAGTATTTCCTGCTATTGCGTTGAAGGTATAAGCCTCGATGCCGCCTTGTCCGGTTGAGTCTAAGCAGCCCATACTGGAGGCTCCGCAAGCACCGGCGTTAAATACCTCAATTACCGGGTCAAAATTTGTAGAGCCTGTTACCTGAACGGTATGTAGTCCGGTTGCTGCTGCTGTAAAGACGTACCAAACGTCATCATCGGCAGTGGACCCCGAAGCGCAGGCGGCAACTCCTGATGATGTTGCACCCAGTGTATTTCCCGTAACCGGCGCGCAAGCAACACCCGGAAGGCCAGGGGTAAGAGTCGTGGCCGAAGCGCAATTATCATTGGCCGGAGGCGTATTGTAAATTCGATAAACAAGGGTTGTAAATGAAGTGTTGGTAGCACAGCCAGCCTGAGAAATCAATACTCGTATTGTTCCTGTGAATGTTGCTGTCCATTGAACACGGGCATCATCTCCGCAGGTATTGTCTGCCCAAGCTAATGCTACAGGAGCTCCGGCATTGGTTTGTACGGTTAGATAAGAATCATAGCTTGCGTTTCCACCGTCAGAAGAACAAGTTGACCATTCATAGGTAACACCATTAACAACATTGTAACGAGCATATTGCCCTGCATAAGCCGTTGTTGTTGCTGTTTGCCAATTGTTCGTTGGTGTAAATACTGTATTTGGGTAACGGGTACCGCCAATACATTGCCCTAAAGCATCCTGCGATGATAGTACAAAAAGAAAGAGCAATAAATGTAAAATAAAGATCTTTTTCATGGTTTTTTAAAGAGATTAGTTGATTTATGAATAGTTGAGATTTATTCGGCAGGTTGTTTTAGATAATTTTCTTTTGCTTCACGTAATTTTTTTTCTTCTTCGGGAGTTAAATTAGTGGTGTTTGCATTGATAATTTCGGAGTATTTTGCTTCGTTTTTAGGTGTATTTTGGGCATCTTGTTGTTTTTTCCAAGCGAGTTTTGCGGCTGCATAACGTTCTTGGTCTGCTGCTTGATTCCCTGTAGGCTGATATAACGGTTCTCCATTGAGAGCAGTTGTCGGTAGCGGTTGTGGGTTGCTAGCATCAATAGTGTTGTTAGGATTTTTCGAGTTATTCGTTTTTGCTTCCGGGTTATAGACAATTTGCTTGCTTTTTTCATAGATAGAAGGTATCGTATGAACCGGTTTGGTATTTTCGGGAAGAGATTTAGTACTGCATAGATTATTCAGTTCTTCAAGGTTTATATCTGTTTTTTCAGCAGCTATTTTTTTAGAAACCAAATACTGCACAATGGTTTCTGGGCAGGTAACATTACTGAGGAAACGAACTCCAATACTTTTGTGCCAAGTACAAGGAGCAGTTTCTACAACACCGTTTAGGGTTGTTAGATAGTTTCGCGCAATATCCATATTTTTTGCCTCCGGAAAATAAATTGTAACTGAATGAATTTCTCCAGTTTGTTCGGCAAAAGACTGTTGCGACTTGCCCCAAAAGGGCAAAAATAACGTGATTAAAAATAGTACAACATACTTCATAGCTGTATAAAATTAAATATTTTGCAATATACAACTTTTTTCTAAAAGAACAATTAATACTAAGAATATTTTTATTCACTGATGTTACGCAAGGATATCATTAATTTAGCTGTATGAATGTTGAAAAC
>JAIXKT010000039.1:9087-52024 GCA_026932145.1 Bacteroidia bacterium | reverse complement strand
AAATCAAATAGTTAAATATTTTTATTCTTTTTGTCGTGCAACAGGCTCAAAGTATATAAAAAGAGGGCGGGAGCAAATTTTGCTCCCGCCCTCTTTTTATATGATAATATCAGCTATCAGTACCAGCCTTGTAAAGCCTGCTTGCAAGGCCCATCTTTGATTTCGATAAACACTTGTTGTTTAGCCGTTTGAAACCATTTTTCGAGTTCAGCAGCTTGTTTAGCTTGGAGAGCAGCTTGCTGAAATTTGGTATAATCGTCTTTTAAATTAGCTCTATGTGGAGGATATTTTGCCCTTAATTTAACAATATGATAGGCTTTGACAGACTCCCCATTTTCTTGGTAATAGTACTCTAATGGTTCTGATAGTTCTTTAATTTTCAGTTTATCTATTTTTAGGTATAAATCGGCATCGAGCTGGTCTATTGGGATTTTGGTTTCGCCGGCTGTATTTGTTAAGAAACCGCCATTATCTTTGGAAACTCTATCATCTGAAAACCGAGAAGCTGCGTTTTCAAATGTTAAAGAATCTTGCAAGATTAATTTTCTAATAGAGTCAAGTTTTGCGATAGCGCGTTCTTCGGCTTCTTCGTCTAATCTGGGTTTTATGAGGATATGGCTTGCTACAACTCTATCGCCAATTTTTTTATGTAATTTGATGATGTGATAGCCAAAGGCTGTTGAAAATGGTTCTGAGATTTCGCCTTCATGTAAGTTATAGGCAATGTCTTCAAATTCTGGTACCATTTGCCCTCTTCCGAACTCTCCGAGCATTCCACCTTCACGTTTGCTGCCGGGATCTTCGGAATAATAGGTAGCCATTTCTTCAAATCTCATTTTCCCTAAAACGATTTGGCTGCGGATTTCTTTTAGTTGGTCTATTGTTTCTTGAACTTTGGCAATAGAAGGTTTCAGCTTGATTAAGATATGGCTGATTTCGACCTCAGCGGGCAGGTATGGCAAACTGTCTTTGGGCTGGCTATTAAAAAAATCCCGAATTTCTTTGGGGGTTACGGCTACGCCTTCGGTGATTTTCGATTTCATTTGGTCAATCAAAAGTTGCTCCCGTATCTTGGGACGTAACTCTAATCGAAATTCAATCATTGATTTTTTGTTGAATTTTTCAAGTTCCTCTTCTGAACCAAACTGGTGAACAAACATAGCTATCCTTCTATTAAGCTCATTTTCAATTTGGTCTGCTGATACTTTTAAGCTATCCATTCGAGCTTTTGAGAGTAATAGCTTACTAATCAATAAGTTTTCAAAAACAGAACACATTAAAGTACCATCATCTGTTTGTCCATTTTTAATAAAATATTGATACTGGCTTTGCAGTTCAGATTCTAAAATAATATCATCGTCTATGATAGCGATAATCTTATCTGCAGTTTGCCCTAATAAGTTTTGGGAAAGGATGAATGAGCAAACGATGGTTAGTCGAATAAAACTAAATGTTTTGTTGAATATCTTGGTTAGCAAGAGCCTCTTTGAGTGCATTTTCTTGGTACTGTTTTAAGAGCGTTTGTTTGCGTAGTTCTAAAATTTGGTTCTTTATTTTATCTTGAATCATTTTTATAGGTAGTGCTTCTCCTACTTTTAAGATTCTAATTACGGTAAAAAAAATCAGAACTTGCTTTCCAGAAACTTGTTGCGTGTAATAACACACTTGTTTATTGGGGATAAAAAAAGCTGGATTACAGCCGGCAGCAGCCGGTAATTTACTGAGGGTTAGCTCGTCCACCCAACTTTCGTCTAATTTATAGTCAATAGCATTTTTCTTACACCATTCTAACACGATGGTTTTGTCTTTGGGGTCTTCAGAAACAAGGCGCAATCTAAGTTCTGGTGTATCTTGGTTTGAAGTCCTTACATAGGAATATTGATACAAAGTGGTTTTGTTTACGTATTCACTTTTGTGTGCATCGTAATATTCCGTTATTTGTTGAGGCGTTATGATGGTATCTAATTGTTTATCAATTAAAAATCTATTCAGCGCGAGGATAGCTAACTTTCTCTTATAGTCTTCAACTTTTGGGAGTATTTGGTTTTTTAGATCACCAACAATTTCAAAGGCTTTATCTGTAAGAACCTGTTCCTGAATCCATTGAGATGCGTATAGTTTTGTGTAGCGAATACTGTCTGTTGAATCAACGTTAGCCGGCAATTGATTCAGAATGTCTCCGTTGGTAAGTTCTTTATCCTTGTATTTTGCTATCACTATTGATAGGTTATTTGACTTATCATGGCAAGCAGACAGCAAAACAAGTATGATCAACATACTTATTCTGCGGTTTAAAAAATAAAATCTTGAAAGAGTTAGTCGAAAATACACCTTAAAATTAGGTGCAAAGTTACTATTTTTTGGCAAAGGTTTAATGCCTAAGAGCTTATTTAAGGCTGAGTTTTAGTGTGTTCATTATTGTATGAGAATTTTTTGGCTAAAAACACGTTCTCTTTGTTGAATTTTAAGTAGATAAATGCCCGGGATAAGGTTTTCTTCATGGAGATTGAGAGAAACGGTCTGCTTTGATACCGGCTTATATTGAATGGTTTTAAGATTTTTGCCGTGTACATCCCAAACAGAAACCGTTATTTCTTCTTGACTTTGGGTTTCGGTAGTTATATACATCAGGCCGTTATTCGGGTTTGGAAATACTTGAGCAGTTAGTTGGTTCATAGCAGATTCACGGGATACTGATGCTGTGTCTGCAAAAATGTGTAGGTCATCTAAGTAAACATGGTTACCGTATCCGTTAATAGTTTCTATCCGAAATTGGACATTCGTTTTATTGGCAAAGGGAGTTAAGTCAATTTCAAATTTTTTCCATTCATCTTGTGCTAGTTGGCTGAATATAAGTCCGTTATAAGAGTTTCTACTGGTAGTTTTTAGGTCTGTTCCGCCTTTGTAAAATACTCTTTGATAAGTTTGGCCGCAGTCTTCTGAGGCATAAACGGCTAAGGTATCGTTATAGTCATAAAAATAAGATATTGGGTCTGAACCGCTTGCAGCTAAGCGTTCAAAGTACATTGTGTTATAGGCGAGGCTGAAGGAGAGTTTTGGGTGGGCTACTCCCGTAAAGTTTAGTGAAGGAGTTATTAATCCGTCTCGTTGTCCCATTGACGGATAGTTGGCGCAAGCCATACGTACACAAGCCGTACTTTGGTTAAAGCCGCTTTCGTATGTCCAGCGGTCCCACTTAACAGAACCCGGCCAAGCAAAATCAGGATTATCTAACTTCCAATGACGTGGCGGAAACACTGCCGCCTCAAAGTCTTCTGTAAAAGGCAGCGTATAGCTTGTATCAGAAACCGTTATGAAACCGGTACGCACAAACAATGTAGATGTATCTGTGATGTTAGCTACACGTAAGCTGACTTCATAAGTTCCGGGTTGGGTATAATAAACCGTAGGTTCTTGAACGTTGCTGGTAGTCGGAGTACCTCCGGGGAAACTCCACTCCCAATGGTCAGGATACCCTTGTGAATAGTCTGTAAACTTAATTTCGGTATTTATGCAGGGATTTTGGTTAGAGACCCAAAACAATGCTTTTGGTTTTGCATATTTGCCGATACCGGTTGCTTCGTGGTTTGCATCTGTGGTCATTTGGTAGCGTTGAGGCATACCGGGGTTATTTAGTGTAGCTATAGCGCGGGTGCGCTGGCCGGCGGTAAACATATCTACATAATCATCACCGGAATAGTCCATATAGTTACGGGAATTATCTGGAAGATCGGGGTTATCGGTAATACAAGAGTTTTGGCGGGGATTAGAACCCTTAATTTCGCTTTTTTCTATGGTAGGAGGTGTGTCGCACACATTATCGCCGGAAGTGTTGCAGTTACTTGTTCCGCAGCCGCCTTGGAAGTTATGAAATAAACTCAGCCAGTGGCCAAATTCGTGGGGGGCTGTTCTACCAGACCTACCCGGTGCCGTCCCAGAGCCGGTTACTCCCCAATGGGTTGATAGGATTACAACTCCGTCATTGGGGTTGAATATCGTAGTAGGAAATGTTGCATATCCGGCAGGTTCCATACTTTTTACTAACCACACATTCAGATATTTAGTCTGATCCCACTTAATCAGGTTTTTAAGGTTCGCATCATTATTTTTGGAATGAGCTGTTAGGGGTGAGCTTAGGTAGTTAATTCCTGAATGCGGATTTCCCTGCGGGTCTTTTGTTGCTAATTGGAACTCAATGCCCATATCTGCTCCGGAACCAAAGCCGCGGCTGCCGGGCATCCGGCGATAATCCTGATTTAATATATCAAACTGACTCAAAATCTGCTCTACTCCAATTTTTTCATCAAAAGGAACATCAGCAACTTCATCATGAATAACATGAACAACAACCGGAATTACTCTGGCATTAGCGGCATTTACTTTAAATGAGGGGTTTAACAATTCAGAATTTCTATCTATAAACGCCCGATAAAAGATTTCATTAGGGTCAGTTTCCGGGTTCCAAGTAGTATTCGTTCCCCGATAATACTCATAGGGGTCATCTGTTCCACAAACCGAAGACTGTGCATACGCAACTGATTCAGAAAAAGTAAAGATAACCAGAAAGGTTAGGATTAGAAAAAGAGTCGTTTTCTGCATAGAAAGCAAAGATACAAAAGAATCATTATTTAACCGTAATCAGCCGCATCTTTTCAACGGAAAACAACTGGTTAAATTTTTGAATAATTCACGAAATAAAGCCGAATTTTGTTAATTTCGTGGTAAAATTAGATATGCGTTTTCTGGTTGTTTGTGGGCTGTTTTGGGCGCAACTTTGTGCATTCGCCCAGTCGTCAAAAGCAGAATTTGAAAAATATGCAAAAGAAGACCCACTCTCGGGCAAAATGCAATTTTTTGTAAATGATTCTCTTTGGCAACCGGGAAAATTATTGCCGCCGGTAAGTAAAATCAAAATTCAATGGATGCCTACGGATACTTCACAAAAATTTCAGTATCAAATGGCCGGAATATTTTTAATGCTGGGAACAGAGCACGGGATTAACCGAAAAATCAATATTCCTGCATCCGAAAAAAGTAAAATTCCAAATACCAACTATGATTTAAACATCCCCAAAATGGTTTCAGATACAATCATGACAATAGGCAGTATTCAAGCGGGTTTGATTTTTCAGATAGATGAAGCCGGCAAAGTTCGCAGAATGTTATTGGGGAGAAAAAACTTAGTCCTTGATTTTAAAATAGCACCTTCCAAGAATCAAAAATGAAACTTGTTTTTGGGAGCTATAACGCACACAAGTTAGCGGAGATTTCGGCAATGCTGCCCGATGTTGAAGTTTTAGGTTTAAGTTCCTTTCAAGGTATTTTGGAGGTGGCAGAAACCGGAAGCACTTTAGTAGAGAATGCGCTGCTGAAGGCTAAAAGCTATGCAATACAAACCGGTTTTCCGTGCTTCGCTGATGATACCGGCCTTGAAATAAGTGCCTTAGATGGTAAACCCGGCGTTTATTCTGCCAGATATTCTGCTGAAGCTACCTCAGAGGCGAATACCCAAAAAGTACTAACCGAAATGCTGCACAAAACAAACCGAACAGCACAGTTTAAAACAGTTATTGCATTTTACCACCCCTCAAAACAGACCGAATTTTGGGTAGAAGGAATCTTAACCGGAACAATTGCTGAAAAATCTGCCGGAAAATTCGGCTTCGGCTATGACCCAATATTTATCCCTACCAATATACAACAAACATTAGCAGAACTTAACCCGGAACAAAAAAACCAAATATCACATCGAAAAAAAGCTATTAATCTATTTATTAGTCAGTTATCTAATTATCATGTACTTTAAACCTTATCTTGTGGGCATTTCCGGCGGCAGTGCCAGCGGAAAAACTTTTCTACTAAAATCATTGCGTTCAGCGTTTTCTTCCGAAGAACTTACGCTCGTTTCGCAGGATAACTATTATAAAGATAGAAACCAACAAACAGTACACGAAGACGGAACCATTAACTTTGACCACCCTAATGCCTTAAACTTAGACCTTTTTCATGACCATTTAAAACTACTCATTGAAGGTCAAAGCGTTAAAATTCGAGAATATCATTTTAATAATCCCCAAAAAGCACCGAGTACAGTAGAATATCATCCGGCACCTATCATTATCGTAGAAGGTTTATTTGTCATGTACCTTCCACAAACCAGAAATTTAGTTGATTTAAAAATATTTGTGGAGGCAGAAGAGCCGATTAAGATTTTCCGCCGTGCCCAGCGAGACCTGCACGAACGGGGATATTCTATAGAAAATACCTTAAGCCAGTATGTAAAACACGTTTACCCAATGTATCGCCAATATATTGAGCCGGTTAAACATTTCTGTGATTTTATCATCCCGAATAATGAAAGTTGTGCTACTGCAAGCCATGTAATAATCAATCACTTACAAACAAAAGTGAATGCCTTAGTGCAGCAACATGAAGAATAGAATTTTTACAATATGGTTTTTAAGTTGCTTATGTTGCTTAGATACCAAAGAGATTATTGCCCAAACACATTTTCCCCCTAACATTCTTCAAAATCCAGATTCTTTACGTGGAACATTAACTCCATATAGAACTTGCTATGACGTTCATTTCTACGACCTTACCATTCAACCCAATATTGAAGGAAAAGATATTATAGGTAAAAATGAAATTTATTTTTCGGTTGTTGAAAATTTTGAATGGTTGCAAATAGATTTATTTCCTCAGTTAGTCATAGATAGTATTGTTTGGAACAATCAGCTATTAACCTATGGGCGTAAGTACGGTGCTGTGTGGGTACATTTTCCGGTTGTTTTAACGCAAAAATCTACTGATAAGGTAGTTGTGTATTATCATGGAGAACCCAATGAAGCTAAAAATCCACCGTGGGACGGCGGCTTCGTCCGGAAAAAAGATAAACAAGGTAAGCCTTGGATTACCGTTGCCTGTCAAGGTTTCGGCGCAAGCTCTTGGTGGCCACTAAAAGACCATTTGTCTGATGAGCCTGATAGCCAAAGAATTACAATACGTGTCCCAAACGGAATAACGGCTGTTTCTAATGGTGTGCTACGCTCTGTCTTGTATGTAGAAAATAACCTAACCGAATTTGAATGGTTTGTAAGTTACCCAATTAATAGCTATAGCGTAAGCCTGAATATCGCTTATTATGAACATTTTTCAGATACTTTTTGGAATACATCTGGGGTTAAACAACTTGATTACTACGTGCTTCCTGAAAATTTAGAAAAAGCTAAAAATCACTTCCAGCAAGTTAAGACGATGCTTCGTTGCTTTGAAAAGTATTTTGGCGAATATCCATTTTGGCGAGACGGATATTGCCTCGTAGAAACACCCTACTGGGGAATGGAGCATCAAACAGCTATCGCCTATGGAAATAAATTTAAAAATAACTATTGGGGCTTTGACTATATCATAATCCATGAAAGCGGCCACGAATGGTTCGGAAATAGCATCTCTATGCAGGATAATTGTGATATGTGGATACACGAATCCTTTACTACTTATAGCGAGGCTTTATTTATGGAATGCACCAAAGGTTATGAGGAATCAGTTGATTACCTACTGAGTGAACGGCTAATGATTGAAAATACAGAACCTATCTTAGGGCCGCCCGGCATTAACTACGACGCATGGAAAAGTGCTGATATGTATTACAAAGGAGCTTGGATGCTGCATACCATCCGAAACATTATCAAAAATGATTCTCTCTGGTTTGCAACCATCAAACTATTTTGCGAACAATTCAAATACTCAAACACAAACACAGAACAAGTTATCCGTTTTTTTAATAACCAATTAAAAAAAGACTTAACCAAAGTTTTCAGCCAATTTCTCAAATACAAATACTTGCCGGTTTTGGCATACGGTACTAAAAAGAAAAAAGACTATTGTGAACTAACCTTTTATTGGATAGCAGACGTTTCTGAATTTGATATGCCGGTAGATATTTCTTGGGGAACAGACCACGTTAAACGGATTTTCCCAACGCCTGCCAAGCAAACTATTTTGCTGCCCTTAGAAGCCCTTAATAAAATTTCTGTTTACGACCGTAGTTTCTTGGTAAATACAAAACTGCTAAACGCTAAGTAACGATGTTTTTGGCTGTATTAAGCTGATTCATAAGTGCCAGAAAATCAGATTCTTGTTGAAAAAAATGTGTATGCAAATTTAAGGTGCGAGCTGCCTCGATATGCTGCGGAGAATCATCAATAAACAGCGTGTTGCTTCTCGATAAATTATTCTCCTGCAAAACATACTCAAAAATTTCAGCATTTGGCTTTCGGAGCTGAAGATGGTGGGAAAAATAACACCGTTCAAATAAGTTAAACAGCGGGTTACATTCCTCAAAAATGAACCGATAATGGATTTCGTTGGTGTTACTGAGCAAAAAGAGCCGGTATTTCTGCCGTAATTTCTTTATAATATCAATTCTTTCAGGGATTAGCCCAAGCAGCATTGCATTCCAGCCGTCAATAATTTTATCGGCAGAAAAGGGTAAGTTATACTCCTGCTGTAGCCTCTTAGTAAATTCATTTTCAGATAATTGTCCGGTTTCAAAGAGGTCAAAAACTGGAGATTGAGCAGTTTGGGTATATAACGCATACGGAGCGAAGTAATCGCGGGTACGCTGGTAATCTACGGCATATAATACGCCCCCTAAATCAAAGATGATATTTTCTATAAGTTGGCTCATTTGCTTGCAAAAACGTAAATATCGTAAGCGGTATCTAATTGGTTTTCACTAAGAAAATAATCGGCTGTTGTGATTTGGGCTGTATCTGTATTTTGAGTAGCCAGTTTTTTACGCATAAGCCGGGTCATAAAGTTGTAGGGGACAATGAGCCATGAAGCAGGAATCCGCTTATGCAAACCCAAAATATCAAATTGTAAAATCTGACGAACCCATTTGCCATTTTCTTCCATATAACGATTTATTTTTTCATTTCCTTTTAATCCTTTGAGTGTAAATTCATTAAATACAGAAGCCACTTCTTGTCTCATTTCTGCAAAGGTATATTCATGCACATGAAACGGGTTTCGAGCATTGCTTTTTAGAATGTTGGGCGTTGTCAGCATCATCATGCCACCCGGTTTTAAGACCCGTTTTATTTCTTGTATCAATTTTAGTCTTTCATGTAAATGCTCTATAAACTGAAATGAAGTTACAAAATCAAAGGTATTATCCGGAAAAGGTATTGGCGGAACCGGTGCAGCTTTAAATGAAAGCTGCGATATAGAAGCATATTTGGCTGAATTATGCCGAACTACTTCGGAATCATAATCTAAGCCGATTAAGGTTTTGGCATTTTCAGCCATTAAAGATGTTCCATAAGCAAGGCCACAACCTAAATCCAGCGCATCTTTGCCCGCTATCAGCGACTTCGCGTGCTCATAAGCAAACATAGACCGCTGGTGAATTACATTATTCTCAGGAATATCCGAAGTCCTTTCCTGACTTAATTCTTTAACAATTTCCACAGCTATTTTTGAAGCTACTGCAAAATGTAGCTTGCCGCCGCAAAGGTAACTAAACTTATTTTTAAAAGGATAAAATTTATACTAAGCCTTTGAGGTTTAGAACTTATGCAACTTTTAAATGTGTATTTTTGTACTGATTTTAGAAAAATTATGAAACTACTTATTTCAATGCTATTAAGTTTTTCGGTGGTCTTGGCTACGTTTGCTCAAAAGGACAAGCAGTCCAAGAACGCTGACCGGTCGGAAACGACATTTGAGGTTTGGGGAAACTGTAATATGTGTAAAAAAACCATCGAAAAGGCTGCACGAATAGAGGGTGTAAAGTCTGCCGTATGGAATAAAGGAACGCACAAAATGCACGTAATTTACCACAATTCTGTAACCTCACCGGAAAAAGTACAACAAGCAGTTGCAAAATCCGGATACGACACAGAACTGTATTATGGAGATGAAGAAAGCTACAAGAACTTACACACTTGCTGCCAATACAAGCGTAAGCCCAAGAGCTAAGCTACATCACAGGGTATTCTAACTTCAACGACCGTAGCTTCTCTACGATTGTTTTAGCGATATAGTATTCTTTATACCAATTTTGGTCTGAAGGTACGATATGCCACGGAATCTCCGGAGAGCATTTTTCAAAAATCTCTTCGTAGCATTCTCGGTATTTATCCCAATGTTTGGATTCAAGGAGGTCTTCGGGGCGGTATTTCCAGCGTTTTTCGGGGTTTACTAAGCGTTCTTCAAAGCGCTGCGCCTGCTCTTCGTGAGAGATATGTAGATAAAACTTCAAAATATGCGTATCTCTTTCCTGCAAAAGTTCTTCAAAAGAATTGATGTATTGAAACCTCTTTTTGGTAGTTTCGTTGTCAATCCAGCCATGAACACGGGTTATGAGTACATCTTCATAATGCGATCTATTGAAAATTTGAATCATACCGCGTGCCGGTGTGTGTTTATGTACGCGCCATAGGAAGTCGTGGCTTAGTTCTTCTTCGGTTGGTTTTTTAAATGGTGTAACTAAGCAGCCCATTGGGTTTATTCCGGCAAATACTTCTTTAACGGCACCGTCTTTTCCGGAGGCATCTAAGCCTTGCAGCACAATGAGTAAGCTATGTTTTTGCATAGCATACAAAACCGCTTGGAGCTCTCCTAATTCCTGCGCTAACTTGGTTGTTTCGGCCTTAGTTTCCGCTTTGTTGAGGTCTTTGGGTGCCTTTGTTTCGATTTTTTCGAGTGATTTTGGCATTTTTATAGATTAAACTGAACGAGGTTTGCAAATTCTTGGGCACGTTGCACGACTTCCGGCTGGGTTAGGGTTTCTAACCGCTGAGTACCAAATTGTTCTACACAGAAACTTGCGAGGGCAGAACCATAGATAACCGCACGCTTGAAGTTTTCAAAGCTCAAATCTCCCGTTTTGGCTAACCACCCGATAAAGCCGCCGGCAAAAGTATCCCCAGCACCGGTTGGGTCAAAAACGTCTTCTATCGGAAGTGCCGGAGCATAAAATAAGCCGTTTTCATGAAACAACAATGCGCCGTGCTCTCCCTTCTTGATAATCAGATATTTAGGACCCATAGATAATATCTTACGGGCTGCCTTTTTTAATGAATATTCACCGGAAAGTTGGCGCGCCTCTTCATCATTAATCGTCAATACATCCACTTCTCGTATCGTTTGGAGCAGAGAATCTAAGGCAATATCCATCCAAAAGTTCATTGTATCCATCACAATTAGCTTGGGGCGTTTTTTCATCTGATGAATAACGCTGCGTTGTATATCCGGTGTGAGGTTTCCCAGCATCAAAAAATCGCTATTCTGGTGAGTTTCAGGAACTTTAGGCTGAAATGTAGCTAAGACGTTTAGTTCAGTAGCTAAGGTTTCGCGGGTGTTTAGGTCAGTATTATATTTTCCTGACCAAAAAAAAGATTTTTCTTGTGGTTTAATTTCTAAGCCTACTAAATCAACGCCTTTTTCTCGAAACATATCTAAGGCACTTTGAGGATAATCTCCCCCTACAACGCTTACTAAACCAATTGGGCGCAAAAACGTTGAGGCAGAAAAACAAATAAACGTAGCAGCTCCACCGATGATTTTATCGGTTTTACCGTAAGGTGTCTCAATAGCGTCAAAGGCTACAGAACCAACAACAACTAAACTCATTTAGATTTAATACAAATTGATTTCGCAAGTTTAAGTAAAATTGGGCTTGGGTGAGTTGGTTTTATAGGGTAGATTTTTTAGGAATTATTCAGTATAAATACTGGCTTAATTTATCGGATTTGTACACGACCGTCTAAGTTAGCATCAATTTTTTTTCCTTCCTGCTGTAGTCTTTCGATGTGGCGGATTATTAAGTCGCGTACTGTAATTCCTAAGTTTTGACGTTTTTCGGCTTCTATGAGCGGTGATAATTTATCGCCGCCGTTAGCAAGGTAGTCGTAGGTAATAATTTGGTAAGTTTGCTGTTCTTCTAACGGAAAGCCATTAACGGTGATATTGACTGCTCGCTGGTTTTGGATTATGAAGCGGATGTTTCCTACTGCGGCTTTTTGGTCTGTAGCCAGAATATCTAAAATCTGCTGCAATATTTTTCCGTTGATGGAAAGCAACACCATTTCGTTTTCAAAAGGAGAAAGTTCGAATATGTCTCCTACGGTAATTTTTCCTTTAGGCAAAGGAGCACGTAAGCCGCCAATAGTGAGCAAACTGGCATCTGCTGATATATGGAAAGTTTGAGAGGCTTCTTGCAGAAATAAATCTGCGACAAAGTTACCGAGTGCAGATTCTACTTTTTCTCTGGCCATTTCTTTAGCACTTTCACCAATAACTCGGCTCATCTGGGTAGATAATTGGGCGTGATACGGAGCTATGATTGCAACAATAGCGGAATCTGTGGCTGTATATCCAGAAATATTGAGTAATTGCGGACGGTAGCCGGTTACATTTCGAGAACCAACACACGCCGTTAGCAATAAAATACTAACTAAAACGGCTAATAAACCTTTTTGCGCTGTTGCCATGTCTGTGAGATAAGTTCGTGATAAAACTTATTCTTCTTTTTGGCTAATATCCAGAGATCTACACGGATAATAGGTTCCCAATCTTCCGGTAAAACTGAAATGGGCTTGGTAACAGGTAGATTTTTTTTATCTAAAAATAAACCTATCAATTTAATGGAAGCCCGATAGCTTCGGGTATTTTTTTGGTTATCTACTTGTTTTAGCCGTACCTGAATGGTATCAACCATTTTGGTGATTTTTTCTTTACTGGTATTTTGGTCAATTTTAATCAGAACTTCAAAGATGGCTAATAACCAATGTAGGTGGGTTTCCGGAAATTCTTGGCGAAAACGCTGTATAGCTTGTTCTGCGAGATTGGGTAAACTCGCCGTTAGGGTAACAACTGCGTAGTAAATGAGAATACGCTGTAAACTGCTTGAAGATAGTTTGGGTTGGCTTAAGATAGCCTCTAATTCTTTAGTGGCAGCGGTTAATTCGTTTTCGTAGAAATAATACAATGCCGCTATTTCGCGGTATTCGTTAAGGTAAGGTAATGTTTCGGCATCAAGTTGGGAAAGCTCTCTGGATATTTTGTAAATAAGGCCTTGCAGTTGCAAAAAATCTCCTACCCGCAAAGATGCTTGCATTAACCAAGATAAGGCACGAATACGGTGAATATCTGATAATGAATGTTTTTCCCATTCTTTGTATAAAGATAATGCTCTTTGGTGCAGCACCTCATACTGCCGGGTTATTTGTAGATACAGTAGCTCAAGCTCGGTACAATCAAACAGTTGTTCACTATCTTTTGACTGGCTGATTATCGTTTTTAGCTGATTATGATAGCTTTGTGCCTGAGAGCGAATGACTTCCGGCTCGTTCCCTTCCGGGTTATTTTGTAATAGTTTAAATGCAATTTCTATCCGTGAGATTGGGTTGATTTGGCTTAAAGTAGCCTTAGATTTATCTTCTTCGGTAACGATTTTTTCCCAGCGCTCCAAAGTCATTTTGGGATTAAATAGCACCAACTCTCTTTGTAAATGCGCTATTAAAAGCTGAAATTCGGGTACATTTAGTTCTTCGGCTAAGGTTGTTAATTCTTCTATGTACATTTCTACGGCTTCTCCGTGCCCTCTCAAAACCAATAGTCGGGTTTTTGAATACAGCCGAATGAATTTGTAATCAGGATTATCTTGGTTAGAATATTCTAACAACACAGCTAATACATCATCTAATAAATCTCGTTTTAACAGAGAATAGTATGCCTTTGAGAAGTTTGAGAAGTCCTCTTCATATATCTGCTTATCTGTGGTGCGAGAAAACTCCTCCATCTTCAGATAGTTTTGATATATCTTACGGATATTGGACTGACGGCCATGGACTGTATAAAGGCGTTTTTCCTCCTTGGATAAAGATTGAACAAGTTGGTGCAATGCCCGCATAGCTAAATTTTTCGCGAAATTAACATTTTATTATAATTTATGCGAAACAAAAGTGTTTTTTTACTATATGTTGAAAATTATATTTTTTAGCTGATTATCAATGAATTATAGTGATTATTTTGGGGTTAAAAACTATACAATTTAGTTAAAATTCAGATTGAATAGTTATTCTTTGTCGGGATATTTCTGCAATTATGATACCGGCTGCAACCGAAACGTTTAAGGAGGCTATTTTGTGGTTCATGGGAATTTTGACAACTAAATTCGATTCTGCCAAAACTCGCCCAGAAATTCCTTTTTCTTCAGATCCCAAAATAATCGCTGTAGGCACAGTATAACTTTGGTCAAAGTATTGATTTTTACCTTTTTCGGATATAGCTACGACCTGAATTCCGGTTTGTTTTAGATAATATACTGCGTCAAGGATATGGGAAACCCGCGCTATGGGTAAATGCAATAACGCTCCGGAAGAAGTTTTTATGGCATCTGATGTGATGGTAACAGCATACTGCTGAGGCAATACCAATAAATCTACTCCCAATCCTAAACAGGTTCTGGCAATAGCTCCCACATTCCGCACGTCAGTAATACCGTCTAATAAAGCTATAAATGGATTTTTTTTTGCCTCAAGCAGATTTTGAATTGTATCCTCAAAAGAAACATACGTAATTTGGCTAATTAGGGCTACAATTCCTTGATGAGAAGCCTTTCGGGTAAGTTGATTCAACTTTTCTATAGGAACGGCCTGCCAACGGATTTGGTGCTCCTGCAATAGCGGTTTTAGATTTTTCCAGTGTTCACTGGCTAAATCATTTTTTATCCAGAGTTTTTCGATTGTTTTTCCGGCTGCAATCGCTTCATAAACTGCCTGAAACCCAATTAAAAGTAGGCTATTTTTTGATAATTCCATTTCGTAAGTTATTGATAGTTTGGAACCAGAGTGTTTCATAACTTGGGTCTCGCACGACTTCAAAGTAGTTTGCGGTTAGCTGGTGCGGGTATCGGATAAAGGTGAATTTGGTAGAGTTGGTTTGGCCGGGTATAGCCTCGTATATCCAAACTTCCTTATTCGGTTGATAAATAATAGCATCAGGGCGGCCAAAGACGCACCTAATCATACCTCTATCGGTTAAATATCCGGGTCTAAAATCCGTAAACAAGCGATTACTCATAGCTACTTGTTCATAAAAAATGGAAATACGTTCACGTGCGCGTGCCGCATTTCCCCCAACATCTAACCAAAATTCATCTAATTTTCTCTTAGAAGGATCTTCCCGAAAGTAACGCATCTCAGCAGAAGAACAAATATAACCCAATGGATTTATTAGCCCAAAAAGAGTAGTTGGTTCGGGAAAATCTGCATTCCCAAAAAACAACAGACAGTTTAAGGTATCAGCGGTATTGTTTTTTAAAATAACACCTCCGGCATTATTGGGAAAGTATTTGATTGGGGTAGGAAGCACCTTATTACGGATTACGGGCTGCAAAACTATATTTTTCCTTCTAAAAACATAGTAAGGCGGATTCGGTAACTTATTAATAATCATATATTCATCAACCAACACTTGTTTACCTGAATTATCTATTCGTATAGAGTCATTGTAAAAAGAGAGTGGTTGGTTTTGGGGGGTAACTACTGATAAGTTCCAGCGAAATGAAGCCGGATGTGCCGAATAAAATCTATTATATCCTTTTAATTTTAAAATAGTTAACTCAGATTCTATTGTAAAATATTCCGGTGGAATAGGTATTTTGCTCGCTACACTCCCCCAATTTCCGCCAATAGATTCAGCACCAACGTATTGATTAAACGAAAAAGAATACTCTCTAAATGGATGTTTATTATTTGACTGCAAATAAACTGTTAAATGTAAAGCTACTTTCTGCTCATCGGGGAGTAATTTTAAAGAGTCTGCTAATGGAAAACCCACCACAACCCACAAACTATCACGGCTATAAGGCCGTACTGTAAGAGCGGTCTCTAAAAGATATTGGCTGTTTTTTACGAAAAAATTCTGAAAAGATGTCTGGGCTTTTACAGAAAACAATCCTCCAAAACAGTACAAAAACAAAAGACTTACCGAATAGTTTTTCCTACTTAGCAAGAAGATATAACCCAATAGTTATTAAACTATTTTTAGAATATCAATATTCGTCGTCATTAAAGAGAAAGTCTTCTTTTGTTGGGTAATCCGGCCAAATTTCTTCTATGCTTTCATAGGGCATATCTTCATCAGCCAGTTCGTTTAAGTTTTCGATAACTTCTAATGGAGCGCCTGTACGCACGGCATAATCAACCAATTCTTCTTTAGTTGCCGGCCAAGGTGCATCTTCTAAATGAGAGGCTAATTCTAATGTCCAATACATATTTCTATTTGCCGCAAAAATAGAAATTTCCCTGTAATAAAATGTCTCTAAAATATTTAGTATAGTTTAATTTCTGGGGATACTATTGGTTATAACTCAGAAAGTATGAAAGCTATGATTTCATTGGTGAATCATTATTACAATCATAGTATCATAGTTTTCTGTTTTCTTGGAAAAGCAAGTAGCCCTCCTGATAAATCTTCTGTTTCTGGGGTCGTAATGAGTTATTTATATTTGTTTTTTAGATATTTTTGTGTTTCAACAATAAGGGCAAGTAACCCTTAGTTTGACTTTCGGCATAAGCGATAGAGTTAGTCCTTATTCCCCAAAACTTCATCATACTTTCTGAACCACAACCTAAATTTTTGGGTCGGGTTATTTTTCAAGTAGTAGAAAGTAAAAAAGTTTAAATCGCTTCACTTTCATTTTTTCTAAACCATAGCCAATCATCTTTTTATTGGTTTTTGCTTGCGTACTTTTTTTAAAACAAGTAAATTGATTGGATTTACAGATAATCCGGTAATATTGGGTTGGGTTAATCTCAGGATTTTGTCATAATAGAGAAATATTGCAGGGCAGTTTTCTATAATAATTTTTTCCTGCTGTTGGTATAATTTGATTCTTTTTTCAAACGATGTTTCGTTTAATGCTTGCTGATACAGGGAATCAAGGTTTGGGTCTTTAAAGTGGGTTGTATTTGGGCCTTTGGGGGCAAAGTTTGGGGAGTAAAATAATGCTAAATAGTTTTCTGGGTCGGGATAATCTGCAATCCAACTGGCGCGCCACATAGGAACCTGCTGTTTCCCCAGTTGTTCCCGCAGGGTAGCACTTTCTAATAAGTTGATAGTAGTTCGGATTCCGATGTCGGCTAAGTTTCGTTGGATAAACTCTGCCATTGCCAAGTAGTTTGGGTTGGTCGCAATCGGAAAAACCGGTAATCCTTTTCCCTCCGGATAGCCTGCTTCTTGCAATAATTCCTTTGATTTTTCTGGGTTGTATCGGTATCCAACGACGGTGCTGCTATCAAAGCCCGGCATTCCCAAGGGCAAAAAACCAGCATGAGCCGGAGTCCCGATTCCATTCAATAAATACCGCACAATTCCCTCTCTATCAATAGAATATGAAATTGCTTTTCGTACCAAAACATTTTGTAATTCGGTATTTTTGGAGGTATCGTTTTGCAATATTGCCAAGTATTCTGTGTTTAATTGTGGGGATATGGTTATCTGAAACCGGTTTTTAAATGCAGGCTGAATCTCGCCGTTGCTGCTCAGTAGTTCATCTTTGAATGATGGGTCTAAGCCGTTATGAAAGTCAAAATTACCTCGGCAAAACTCATGAAAAGCAGTTAGTCGGCTTGGGATAAACCGGACTTCTATGGCTGATAGATAGGGGATTCGCTGATTCTGCTCAACCTCAAAATAATGTTCATTGCGCAATAAGATTAATTGTCTGCTTTCTTCCCAATATTTGAAGCAAAATGGGCCTGTCCCTATTGGGTTAATTCTAAAATCTTTACCAAATTTTTCTACCGCAGCTTTAGGAACGATGTAAGCATAAGGCATTGCTAATAAAGATAATAACGGTGGAAAAGGCTTTACTAATTCAATGATAAATGTAGTGTCGTTATCTGCACGGAAGCCGCTAATAATATTTTCTTTACCTTGATAATATGCTGAAAACCCCTGAATTTTATCCTGAAATATCCAAAGTCCGGGAGAAGCAGTTTTGGGGTTACATATTCGGGTAAAAGAATATACTACATCGTGGGCAGTTAGTTTTGGAGGAGTGCCTTGCCAAATGGCGTGTTCATGAAAAAAGACATCGGAGCGTAATATAAATTTATACCTAAGTCCATTATCCAAAATTTCCCACCGTTTAGCTAATAGCGGAACTATTTGCAGACTGGAATCTAACTCTACTAAGCCGGAAAATAACTGGGTGGTCATCCATGTTGTGGCTTGGTCGCGGGCGTAAGCCGGGTCTAAAGACGGCAGATTATACGGCATATTAAACCGAAATACCCGCTCATCTTGATTCGTAGTATTTTTACAACTATATGAAAAACAAGATATTACTGATATAAAAAATATTTGGAAGCAGTATTTTAGCCGTTTCATGTTTTCGGTTGCTGAATTGTCTTCTGCATAAGCCACCAGTAAATAACTGCTGCGCTGATGCTGCCGCTGAACCAAGAAACTTGATATAATACTTGCAACGGAGCAAACCAATATCCTATCAGAGCGATGAAGACTCCAATCATATTTGCCTTTAAGGCGGCAATATTCCAGCCATTTTGGTACCAATATTGACCTTGTTTTTGGTATAGTGCGTCTATTTGCAGGTTTGTTTTGCGAATAATCCAATAATCACAGAGTAAGATTCCCAATGCGGGGCCAAGTGCTGCGCTGATTATCAGTAAGATACTGCTGATTTCAGAAATCAACCACCAAGGGCAGGCTAAGATTCCCAAGATAGCGGCTATCAGCCCCGCTTTTCGAATAGGCATTTTTCTACCCCAAAAATTAGCAATTGCATTAGCCGGTGCGATGATGTTTGCTGCAATATTGGTACTTAAAGTAGCTATCAAAATCAATATTTGTGCAACGATGATAACAACCGGAGAGTTAATCTTAGCTATCAATGAGACGGGATCCCAAGGAGCATCTTGGGCAAAAAATATATCCTGAAAAATAAGCACTGCCGCATAGGTTACAAAAATTCCAACAAAAGAATACAAGGTCATGGTGGTCGGTAAACCGGCTATTTGGCCATAAAATTGGTCTTTTTGAGAATATGCAAATCTTGAAATATCGCTGATACTCAGTGCCATAGTTGCCCAAAATCCAATCATTGCGTTTAGCCACATCAGATATTCCCAAACCGAAGTTTGCGTAGATATTGTATTGGTCTTTTGGATCGTAAACCATGAACTTTGGCGGGTAGTATCGTAGCCGCAGACTTGAACGGCAATTTCATGCTGAAAACGTTCAGCCGGTAACGTGATTTGGGCATTTTCGGCAATCGGCTGCCAAAGAGTTGTTTGTTGATAATTATCCTGTTGATATTGAACCCTAAACTGGGTAGCCCGGTTTTTACCAGATTCATTTTTGAGCAAATTTAACTGCAATGTTGAATCTGTTAATTTTGCAATAGGCTGTTTTTGAAAAAGATAGCCAGCATCTAACACCTTAGAGAAGCCTCCGGCATGTTGCCAGCCCCAGCCGATTAAGACCATTCCTAACACCAACAGAACCGGTGCCGAGATGATTTCTAACCACTTAATACTTTCTGTTCCTTTCCAGATAAAATAAACATTCATACACCAGAAAATCCCAAAGGAGATGAATTTAGAAATGGTTAGGCTGCTTTCAGTGGGTAATCCAAGTATAGTGGTAATGATTGAGTCTATGGCTAATCCGCCAACCCATGTTTGGACACCGAACCAGCCGCAGGCTACCAAAGCCCGCAAGAGTGCCGGTAGATGAACGCCCCGATAGCCAAAAGCTGCCCGTGCCGCTACCGGAAACGAAATCCCAAACCGAGTACCTGCATGGGCATTCAAGGTCATCGGAAATGCAATAACAATATTAGCCAACGCAATGATTAACAAGGACTCCCACCACAAAAGCCCTCCCTGAATCATATAAGAACCCAATAAGTACGTTGGAATACAAACGGACATTCCAACCCATAATGCTGCCAAACTCCACCAACGCCACGTCCTATCCGCTTGCCGAGTAGGCTGCAACTCAGGCGAAATATCAGCCTCAAAAGCCGTTTCCTGATTCATTTGGCTAAATTACAAATACTTGAAAGCTAAACAATAGAAAATATCACCCAAACAAATGACGTAATCATAATTATTACTTGAACGCAGTTTGCTGCTTTTCAAAATAAATATTCATACTCCTTGCTAAATCCTTTGTACAACCGATGTTTTTACGGTAGTTTCTGATTTTGTTTCAATAGTTTTTAAGCTACGACTATTTTTTTTAAAATAAATTATTTACAGAAATAACATAGGAAAGCATTTTAAACTTAGTTATTTTTGCCCACTTAAAGAATATGTTGCTTCACAAGCTTTTACAGAGACAAATAAAAAAGAATTTAGGGGACTCTCCCAAAGTTGCGCAGAAATATGAGCCTCTTTTTGAAGCAATTAGCGAGACATATCAGCATTATGAAGAAACCCAAGAACGCTTAGAGCGTTCTATGGAAATCAGTGGCAAAGAACTAACAGATGCTAACCAAACCTTAGTTACCCAAAAAATTGAGTTAGAAAACGCCTATGAAGAATTAAAAACCACTCAAAATCAACTAATTCATATTGAAAAGATGGCTACATTAGGGAATTTGGTTGCCGGAATTGCGCACGAAATCAATACTCCTATTGGCGCAGTAAAAGGAGTAGCTAATTTTCTATCCCGTGCAATTCCAGAAATTGTAAGTAGCCAAAAAGCAATCTTTGAAGCATTAACGCCAGAAATCGAACCTTACTTTGAAAAATTATTATCTTTTTGCAGTAAAGATTGGATACCCGTTTCTACCCGTGAAGAAAGAGCCCAGATACAAGAAATGACGAAACTCTTTCAAGAATGGAACATCGCCGAAGCTACAACCTTAGCTCCAAGGTTTGTTCGGTCAAGAATCACGATTGATGAAGTAGCTCAGGTAAAACCGCTTTTACTATCCCAAAATACCCTAATACTCGCAGAATACGCAACTAACCTCGGTAGAGTTTATGCAAATATCCACAATATAGAAGTTGCCGTAGCCAAAACCCAGAAAATTGTATATGCCTTAAAAAGCTACTCCTACAAAACAATAGACGCAGACATCCCAACCGAATTTAGTATTCAAGAAAATATTGAAAATGTACTCACTATTTATCAAAGCCAACTAAGGCAAGGAGTAGCAGTTTCTATTGATTTTAACCACCAAGTTCCTAAATTAAGTGGTTATCCTGACGAACTCAGCCAAGTCTGGACAAATTTGCTGCACAACTCTTTACAAGCAATGCAAAACAAGGGTAAAATAGCCATTTCTACGAAGCAAGAAAATGAAAATATCTATATTTCATTTTCAGATAACGGCCCCGGAATTTCACCAGAAATTATCAATCGCATATTTGACCCGTTCTTTACAACTAAACAGCAAGGCGAAGGAACAGGATTAGGGCTAAGCATTTGCTCCAAAATTATCCATAGACATAACGGAACTATTAACGTAACCTCACAACCCGGAAATACCTCTTTCCAAATTGTTTTACCAATACTAAATTAACCTAAGCTAATGGCAAAGAAAGTAATCCTGTGTGTTGATGATGAAAAAATTATCTTAGATACCTTACTTGACCAAATGTACGAAGCTTTTGGAGATAATTTTGTATATGAAGTAGCCGAAAGCGTTGATGAAGCATGGGAAGTAATTGATTATCTGAAAGAAAGTGGCTTAAACCTTCATCTTGTGATTTCTGATTGGCTAATGCCCGGAATAAAAGGAGATGAGTTTTTGATCAATATACACGAAAGATATCCCCAAACTGCCAAAATTTTACTCTCCGGCCAAGTTGATGACGCTGCCGTCCAAAACGCCTTTGACTATGCTAATCTATATGTTTACCTAAAAAAACCTTGGATAAAAGAACAACTGATTACAAAAATTGAAGAATCTACTTCAATCCTTAAATAAGTTTTTCTAAACCCCAAATTTTTATCTTAAACCCAAAAGAGGCATCTGGCTTACGGCATTTATAGCAGATGCTATAAACGATAATTTTGTATAATAGTGAAATTGACTAATTTACACAATTTGGTTTCTCTAAAACCAGTACTTTCGTGGCTATGAAATTAGTATCCAAAAATATTACCACTATAATCAGTTTACTATTGCTATTTGCCTCCTTAGTCTTTTTGACCTTAAATAGGCATAATAAGGCTGAGGTTTTTACCTACCACAGTGAAATTTGGGCAGATAAGGCAGGATACTACATTTATTTACCGGCATTTTTTATCTATGACTTTCAGGCAGAAAAACTACCTGCGGAAATTGAAGCCAAAACCGGTAAAGGATTTTTGGTTCAACAAGGAAAAATTAAAACAAAATATAGCTATGGAGTAGCCTTGATGCAACTCCCTTTTTTTATAGGCAGCCATATTCTGGCAAAATTATTACATCACTCGCCGGATGGATTTTCCCTGATTTATCAGAAAGCAATTGACATAGCTGCGGTATTTTATTCATTTTGCGCTCTTATACTTCTGTTTAATTTTCTAACTAACTACGTAAAAATCCGCACTGCATTTTTATCAATATTATGTACCTATTTGGGAACCAATATTTTGTATTACTCAGTAATAGATACCGGAATGTCGCATATTTATTCTTTTTTCTTATTTGCAGCATTTTTAAATTTATCAAGAGATATTTTTGAGCCAAAGAAAAAAACAACATCTGCTATATTATTTGGCTTAGTTTCGGGTTTAATTGTTGCCGTTAGGCCAATGAATATTATTTTTTTACCTTGTTATTTTATCGTAACTAACGTTCAATTACGTGATTTTAAGCTATACTTAAATCGCTTCATAATTGCTTTTATAGCAGGTTTGTTTGTCTTGATTCCTCAATTTATTTACTGGAAATATGCCTATGGTCATTATTTGGTGTATTCTTATGAAGCAGAAAGTTTTATCAATAAATATAATCCCAAGCTACTGAATCTCTGGTTTTCAACGAATAATGGACTGTTTATCTTTAATCCGATGGTGATTTTGCTTGTAATTGGGGTTATTGGAATTTGGAAGTTACGTTTAAAACTGTCTTTATTAATGGCGGGGTACTTTTTGCTGCTATCCTACATTTTTGCTTCGTGGCATGACTGGACCTACGGCTGTTCTTATGGTTGCCGGCCTTACGTAGAATATTACGCTCTTTTTTCACTTCCATTCGGGATTTTTATGGATAAACTTTCTAACCACCGGTATAGGATTCTATTATATTCATTACTTTTTATTTTTATTGTCTATAATTTAAAGTTGATTTTTTCTTATGATGGTTGTTGGTACGGTGGCAATTGGGATTATACTGGGTTGATTAAATCGCTGTTAGCACCTACAAAGTAGCCTTTTGTATTCCAAAAGCCTAAGTGCTTTGAAGAAACAATATTTTTTATGTAAGTTTGGCATGTGAAACCAATTTACTTATTTTTCCTTACAATAGCTTTTTATTCAGTTAGTTATTATAGCTATTCACAATCTATTGATGTTAAGAGTATAACCATAGTTCGGGATAGTTTTGGCGTTCCGCATATTCATGCGCCTACGGATGCCGGTGCTGCATACGGCCATGCTTGGACTCATTGTGAAGATGACTTTAACCGGATTCAGCACATGGTTGCTTTGGCAAAAGGAAAACTCGGAATCTTAGAAGGCAAAGAAGGAGCAGGTTTTGATTTCTTCGTTGCCTTTATAAAAGCCCGAGAAACCGTTCGGGAATATAGAAATTTATTATCACCGGAATACGAAAAATTATTAGCAGCCTACACCGCCGGAGTAAATGACTATGCCCAAAAGCACCCCAAAGAATGGCTATTACCCAAACTCTTTCCGATAGAAGAAGAAGACATTTTAACAGGAACTTACGCTGTACTGGTAGGTATGGTCGGCACTGGTAGTGCATTGCAATGTATTTTGAAAAACAAGCCGGATGACTTTGTTTTTTCCCCTCAGTTAGGCTCAAACGGCTTCGCCGTAAATCAAAATAAAACGACAGATGGAGCTACTTATCTGGCTATCAATCCGCATATTCCGGTAGATGGCCCTTTCGTTTGGCATGAAACTCACCTGATGAGCGATGAGGGGTTGAATATCTTAGGTGGCGTTTTCCCGGGTGCAGTAACCCCCGGATTAGGAACTAACCCCAACTTAGGCTGGGCTACTACCTTTAACTGGCCGGATTACGTAGATATTTATCGAATGGTAATTAACCCGAAAAACAAAAACCAGTACAAATATGACGGCGTTTGGAAAGATTTTGAGGTTAGAAAAATACCCTTAAAAGTAAAAATAGCCGGAGTTACCATAAAAGTTCACAAAAAAGCCTACTGGTGTGAGTACGGCCCCGCAATTAACAACAAAAAAGGAATCTTTGCCCTCCGTTTTCCACACGGTAGAATTATATTATCCAGCCAGCAATGGTATGAAATGGGAAAAGCAAAAAATCTATCTGAGTTCAAAAAAGCCCTAACGCTACAAGGAATCCCGCTGTTTAACTTCATCTATGCGGATAAAGCCGGCAATATCTTCTATAAATTTAACGGATTACTTCCCAAAAGAAACCCTAACTACAACTGGGTAAAGGCTTTACCCGGTGATACTTCGGCTACAAAATGGCTTGATTATTACTCTATTGACGAACTTCCTACGGTAGAAAACCCTCCTTGTGGACTGATTTACAACACCAACAACTCCCCATTTCACGTAACCTGCCCAGAATCTAACCCGGATTCTACCCGCTATGACCACACCTGCTCTATGGACTGGAATCACCAGAATAACAGAGACTTACGGTCAAGAGAACTATTATTGACAAACCAAAAAATTTCATTCCAAGAATTTGAACGAATTAAGTATGACACCAAATATCCCAAAAATGGAGGAATGGATAAAACCTTTGAAGTTATTCGGAAATTAGACCCCAATAAATACCCGGATATTCGCGATGCAATAGAAATAGCTCAAGGCTGGGATATGAGTGGTGATGTAAACAACAAAAATGCGGCTATCGTAACGTGTACATTTGCGCCTTTATTTAAAGAAAAAAAGTTAGTTTTCAAAGATGTAGAAGAAGGAACTATTCTTACCGAAGCAGAAATTGTCAATAGTATGCGTCAAGCCCAAAAATGGCTTTTAGCTCATTTTAAAACACTTACACCGGAATTTGGGATGCTGCAAAGGGTAAAACACGGAGACCAAACTAAGGCTATTGCCGGATTACCGGAAGTCATTCAGGCAACATACACCAAGCTAAACCCCAAAGGATTTTATGAAGTGATTGGCGGCGAAACCTACATTCAATTGGTAAGATTTACCGAAAAAGGCCCAGAAATCAGCTCAATACTTCCTTTTGGGAGTTCTTGGCATCCCGATAGCCCACATTATAGCGACCAATTACCATTGTTTTCCCGAAACCAACGCAAACCCATGACCTTAGATAAAGAAACTATCTGGAAAAACGCCGTCAAAAAATATCATCCCGGAGAATAACGATTTGTTTTTTTTCAAAATCTATTCCCATAGCTTTTTATTGAAAATCTAAACCAAACTACTTACTTTTGTGTGGAATATTATAGATAGTGAGTTCCTTACGGAAAATTTTATCCCGAATAACCAAAATCGTTGATTTACTAAACCAGCACGAGGTTCGTGGTAGGTGGATTTTATCCATTATCTTTATCTTAACTATTTCGCTGTTATTACCTCGTGGCAGCAGAAATATTTTTCATTTTGAAATTGGCAAAGTATGGCAATCTCCGGATTTAGTTGCACCCTTTGATTTCTCTATCCGAAAAGACGATGCTAGCTATGAGCGTGATAAACAAGCAGCCTTAGAAAGTGTTTATCCGGTATTTATTAAAATTCCAATACAAATAGAGCAAAATCGAGCCCAAATAGACCATTATTTCCAAGCACTGATTCAGATACAAAAAGACTTAAAACAAGGACTATCAGAACATGAGGTTGAAAAACGGCTAAATTTAAACATACCAACTATTGATATTGATGACTTTAAAACGGTTATTTCGGCTTCGTCTAACCCTGAATCCTTATTAGATTCTCTCCGAAAAAAATCCCTTGAACTCTTTGATAATATATACGAAGTAGGCTACATTGATGTCCCAAAATCTGAACTAAATGGCTTATTTGCATCCCTACGAATCATAGAATCCCACGAAAAAGTTGTAGAAATAGCTTTATTATATGATAATTTTAAAATCGAAAAAGAGATAAATACCACTATTACCTCAATTAATTCGCGAGCTGCTCAATTTATCCAAGAACTTTTACGTAAATATTGCCAGCCAAATTATTCCTATAACCAAGTTTTATACGAAGAAGAGCGCCAAGTAGCCATCAATGCAGTATCTAAATTTGAGGGAAAAATTCATAAAGGACAATTAATCGTAGCTAATGGGCAAAGAACAACCGCAGAAATGGGATACATATTGCGTTCTCTGGAGAACGAACAAGAGTATAGAAGTGGCCCATACAGCGTTTGGCTTTCTTTTTTAGGGCATCTAATATTGGTTACAGTTTTAACATCCCTTTTGTTATTGTTTTTATTTACAAGTCGTTACGAGGTTTATCATCAAAATAATCGCTTGATTTTTATCTATGCAACGCTATTGCTAATGACTTTAATCTTGATTGGGATTTCTCAGCTCACACAGGTTTTTGTTAAGGACTTTAACATCAATCTATTTTATGCTGCGCCGCTGTGTATAGCCCCCATTATGATTACCATTTTTTTGGATGAGCGCATTGGTTTTTTTGCGAATACTTTTGTCGCCCTATTGGGGGGAATTATTATTTCAGGCGGCTTTGAGTTCTTTTTTATACAAGCCTGTGTAGGAACAGTGGCAGTTTATAATTTAAAGGTACTTAGTAAACGTTCGCAGCTATTCAACCTATCATTCTTGATGATTCTGGTCTATTGTCTTACTTACCTTGGATATGAACTTTATATACATGGACGATTTTCAGCTATTAATTATTCAAATCTGGTTGTTTTTGCCTTAAATGTTATTTTAACCCAAACAGCCTATCCTATAATTTATCTTTTTGAAAAAATATTTAGTTTTACATCAGATTTAACATACATAGAGTTATTAGATACGAACCATCCCATACTGAGAGAGTTAGCTATTAAAGCTCCCGGCACATATCAGCATAGTTTGCAGGTTGCTAACATTGCGGAGGCTTCTGCTCGCTGCATCGGTGCAAATAGCTTAAAGGTAAAAGTTGGCGCATTATTTCACGATATTGGGAAAATGAATAATCCCGAGTATTTTAGTGAAAATCAACAAGGTGGCTACAATCCGCACAGTTATTTAAGCCCGCAAGAGAGTGCAGAAATTATTATCAGCCATATAGCTGACGGCGTAAAAATAGCCCAAGACTATAATATGCCAACCGAAATTATCGAATTTATCCAAACACACCATGGAACCTCCCGCGTAGAATATTTTTATCGTAACTACATCAAGAATGACACAGGGGTCGTAGTTCCAGAATATTCTTTTCGCTACAAAGGTCCCCTACCAACTACTAAGGAAATGGCTATCTTGATGATAGCCGATTCTGTTGAAGCTGCCTCCCGCGCCATGAACAACCCTACGGCTGAACAAATTGAAGAGTTAGTCCAAAAAATTGTGTCTTACAAAATTTCTGATAATCAATTAGTTGATTCAAGTATTACATTTAAAGAACTTTCCAAAGTTAAAGAAGAAATTTTAAGGATAGTTCTAAATATTCACCACAAGCGGATTCAGTACCCGGATTTGGTAAAGGCTTAGTAATGTGCTTTTATTAAGATTTAGCAGCAAAGAGATTTTCCGCAGCCTCCCAATTCACAATATTCCACCAAGCATTGACGTAATCAGCCCTTCTATTTTGGTAATTTAGATAATATGCGTGTTCCCACACATCTAAGCCAAGAATGGGGGTTCCGCCTACTTCTGCAATATTCATAATTGGTGAATCTTGATTTGGGGTAGATGTTATTACCAACTCTCCATTAGGTTTACGAATTAGCCAAGCCCAGCCGGATCCGAACCTACCCATAGCAGCTTTGGTGAATTTATCTTGAAGGCTTTCAAAAGAACCAAATGTATAGTCAATAGCTGAGGCTAATTTACCAACGGGTTTTTTAGTAGAAGTTGGAGTTAGGATACTCCAAAAAAATGTATGATTCCAGTGGCCTCCACCATTATTTCGCACAGCAGTACGAATACTTTCCGGTAAAGCCTGAATATCAGAAACTAAGGTTGCTAAATCCTGTTGCTGAAGCTGCGGATGAGCCTCCAATGCGTTATTTAAGTTTGTGATATACGCATTATGATGTTTGCTGTGGTGAATCTCCATTGTACGTGCATCTACATAAGGTTCTAATGCATCGTATTGATACGGTAAAGACGATAAAGAAAATGACATTTTTTGTTTAAATTAATCTTCAACCTATACTACAATCGAGAAACGTGTTTAGTTCTATTTTATATGTTATACGGCATAAATTATGCCATATATTCTGAAACTATATGTTGGTTGCAATCAATAAGTCAATGTCTTTATATTCTGAGCCGATATGAGTTGCTAAGGATCGCTGGGTAATATGCCTAAGATAGATATAAAGGCCGCGTCTTATGGTGGAATCTTGAGCAATGACTCGGGTTATTCCTCCGGCATTTCCGATTTTTAGAATGAGTGGGCCTAAAATATTACTGATTGCTGCGGAAGCTGTTCTGGCCACACGCGATGTGATGTTTGGTACACAATAATGAATAACTCCGTGTTTGATAAAAGTAGGTCTGGCGTGGTTAGTGGGTTCACTGGTTTCAATGCAACCGCCTTGGTCTATGGAAACGTCTATGATTACTGACCCGTTATCCATAGAACTCACCATTTCTTCGGTTACGATATGCGGCGTTCGTTGGCCGCCTTTGTGGATAGCTCCAATCACAACATCTGAGTTTTTGATAGCTTCTGCAATATAATCTTGTTGGGTAATGCAGGTAAATACTTTTTGGCCGAGTTCATGCTCTAACCGGCGTAGCATGTGTACTTCTGAGTCAAAGACCCGCACAAATGCGCCCATACCCAAAGCAGTGCGGGCAGCGTTAATACCAACATTTCCGGCACCAATGATAGTTACACGGGCAGGAGGTACACCGGTAATTCCCCCAAGTAGTAGTCCATTCCCTTGAGTATTTCGCGATAGCAACTCCGCCGCTATCTGGATAGAAGCAATGCCGGCTATTTCGGAAATCATACGTACAATAGGTAAACTACCATCCTCACTTTGCATAAACTCAAATGCGATGGCTGTAATGTTCTTGTCAATCAGTGCTTGGATATATTCTCGCTGAGTTGTGCCCATATTTAAGGCAGAGATTATGATTTTGCGTGGCTGCAAAAACTCTATTTCTTTGCTCGTTAATGGTTCTATTTTAACGATAATATCTGCAGAAGTATATAGCTGTTCTTGTGTGTAGCAAATGACGGCTCCTACTTCGCTGTAGGCATTATCTGGAAAATTAGAGCCTACTCCGGCATTATGCTCTACATAAACTAAGTGTCCATTTGCTACAAGCACCCCAACAGACCCCGGCGTTAGTGGAATCCGCATCTCTTGAAACGCTGTTTCTTTAGGAACACCTATTTTTAAGGGAGTTCGGTCGCGGGATATTTTGAGCGGCATTTCAACCGGAATAGGCAAAAATGCTGGTGATGAAAAGGCCGGCTTTGACTGAAACTTAGAGTAATCAAACGTATCCATATTCCAAAAATACAAAATAATCCATACATTTTTTGAAAAAATAGTTTAATTTTAGCAAAAAATGTATGGATTACTAATTTAAAGTAATTACTGGATGATTGAATTTAGGCCGACTTCGATGAGGCGGTCAATGGTAGGTGCTGAATCATGAAAGAATTGCTTTAGCTGCCGGTTTGCTAATATCATGGAAAGCGAAGCTGCTTGATGCCCTAAAAGTCTGCTCATCAATAAGATGCCGGCAGTCTCCATTTCGATATTCAAAAATTTTAGTTCCCCAAAACGAAACGTGGATATATTTTTGGGTATATCGTCGAGGCGTGGTTTCAAGCGGAGTTGGCGAGATTGAGGGCCATAGAAGCCGTCTGCTGTGAGCGTAATCCCCTTGAAGTGGTCGCCGGCAATGCTAAATTGTGCTGTTTTCCGAACAGAATACGGCGTTATAAAATCAAACTGAAACTGCTGTTGTAAAAACTGCCGAAAGCTGTCATTCAGTTGCTGCTCATCTGATTCTGAGTTAAGACAATAGTAATAAGCAAGACCATCTAAGCCGCAAGCATATTCACTAAGCACAAAACTGCCTAACGGCACTTCGGGCTGAACACCCCCGCAAGTCCCTAAACGTAATATCTTTAATTGTGTATGATTCGATTTTAGCAAGCGAGTTTGAAAATCTATATTTACCAACGCATCTAATTCTGTAATAGCAATATCTATATTATCCGTTCCCATTCCGGTAGAAAGTACCGTAACTCGGTGGCCTTGATACATCCCGGTATGGATAACGAACTCTCGCCTACTCATTTTAAATTCAATGGAGGAGAAAAACTTAGAAACTTTGGGTACTCTTTCGGGGTCTCCTACCAAAATTATTTTGTCAGCTAATTGGTCAGGAACTAATCCTAAGTGATAAATGCTACCGTTCGGGTTGATAATCAGCTCGGAAGGCGGAATCGGGTTTTCTGTTAAGCTCATAGGGCTGGTTTTTGAAAAGTTCTTCTACTTAATTCTTCGTTTAGCAAATATAAAGCACTGGAATTATCGGCTACCATTTCTATTTTTTTGAGGATATTTTTTACCGTAGCTTCTTCTTCAACCTGCTCTGTTACAAACCATTGTAAAAAGGTATGTGTGGCAAAATCGTTCTCTTTTACGGCTTGCTGAATCATTTTGTTGATTGATTTTGTTACTTTTTTTTCATGCTCCATTGTGATTTCAAAAACGTTTTTGATTGATTTAAAGCCGGTTTGGGGAGCTTCTATGGCGCGTAAGATGAGTTTGCCATCTACGTCATGGAGGTATTTAAATTGTCTCATGGCATGAAAGTTTTCTTCTTCTACCTGAACTAGGAAAAAGTTTGCAAATCCGTTGAGTTCTAAATCTAAAAAGTAGGAGGCCATTGATAAGTACAGATTGCAGGAATATAATTCATTTGCAATTTGCTCATTCAGCATTTCGTGAAGTTTATCGCTAATTTTCATTAACAATTAATTTTTCCAAAGATAATACTTTTTGTTATTAGCAAAAAACCAAATACTGCTTAAAGAGTTGGTTTTTACAATTTATTTTTCGTTTCCATTTCTTTCAGGTAGGCTTTTCGGGAGAGTGGTTCATAGATGTCTTGTTCTCCCAGGACGACTTGTTCGTTTAGGGCTGTTTTTCGGAAGGAGTAGTGGGCGAGCTGGCCTGTTTTGGGGCAAATTGCGTGGACTTTGGTAACAAATTCGGCTATAGCCATCAGGTACGGCATTTGCCCGAAGGGCTTACCCAAATAGTCCATGTCTAAGCCGGCGATAATTACTCTTTTTCCGTTATTTGCCAACCGGTTAGCTACATCCACAATTTGTTCATCAAAGAATTGGCCTTCGTCTATGCCTATTACTTTGGCGTTACCGGAGAGCATCCAAATTTGCTGGGCGCTGGTAACTGGCTTGGAGGGTATGCGGTTGTTGTTATGAGATACGATGTCTTCTTTATCATAGCGGATGTCAATAGCCGGTTTAAACAAAACAGCGGGCTGTTTGGCTATCTGTGCTCGGCGCATCCTACGGATAAGCTCCTCCGTTTTGCCGGAAAACATACTCCCGCAGATTACTTCAATCCAGCCGGTTTCGTTGTCATTATGCCATTCTGGATACATTGTTAAATCCATTTATTTCGTTTAAACCAACTGAAAATGATTACAGTAACTAAAACCATGATGAACCAAATAAAACCATAACCCCAAGGTTGCTTGAGTTCAGGCATAAATTCAAAGTTCATACCGTAAATCCCCGCAATAAAAGTTACCGGTAAAAAAAATGCAGAAAAAAGGGTTAAGACCTTCGTGATTTCATTAGAATGGTGGCTGGATATAGATAGATACATATTAACTAACTGGATAGAATCTTCTTTTAGCTCATCAGATTTTGCAAGCAAATGATCGGTTTCCTCTATTAAATTGTTATAAACTGTTGATTGAAAGGGATATTGAGTGTTTATTTTGTGGAGGCTGTCCATTGTCATGCGCAAAATTCTGCGGATAGCATTTATTCTGGAACGAAATGTATATAATTTTTCAACGACAGCCAGAGATTGTTTGGATTGAAAAATTAAAGATTCAGTTTCCTCTATAAAGGTATCTGCAAGGTTCAAAATAGGCTCATAGGTTTCTAAAATAGCTAAAAAGATGCTTGATAAAATATTTTCAGGGGAAACCTTAGACGTAATATCATTTTTTTTCTGCCAGCTTTCGATAAAGCTATCTAAAAAAGGTTGCTTACTCCGGCGAACGGTAATTAAAAACTGGTCATTCCAGATGAATACTATTTTGCGGGTAATAGACTGAACAGTATAGGCATCATGAGGGGCATTTTCATCCACAGCCCGAAAAATACTAAAAAACAAAGACTCCGTTCGCTCAAACTTGGGAAGATGATGCGGTGCTAAAATGTCTTCTATCAGTAGAGAATGAATTTTGTATCGGCCACCAATATCCTTTAAATCAGAATCTTGTGGGTTAAAAATATCTATCCAACTGAAATCTGAGCTTGAGTATATTGTTTGAATCATTGCCGAAATTAGCAGTATTTCAAAAAAGGAAGTATTACTTTTTATCAACAGTTAAAGCTGAATCATTACCTTCAAGATAGTTTAAGTCTATTCCAAAGGTTTCTCTCATCTGCGATAATGCCCACAGCGATAATGCAAATACAACGATTGCTACTCCAAGGGCAGAAAGTACCAAGTCATATTGTAAAGTATTTCTAAATAAGTTGAATAACAGTGTGATAGGCACAACTGCACCGCGCACAAAGTTGGGAACGGAGGTGGTTACAGTAGCCCGCAGATTCGTGCCAAATTGTTCCGAAGCTATGGTAACGAAAATAGCCCAATAACCGGCACATAAGCCAATGACAAAATACATCCAATAAAAAGCATCACTGCTTACGCCTCTTAGGGTTAAAAACCAAGCTATTGTTAAAACTGAAAGCAGCATATAGAGCAAAACAGCTTTTTTACGGCTTTTAAGAAATTGGCTCAGTAGGCCACAGATAAGGTCGCCAAGGGCTAAACCGGAATAAGTGTACATGATAGCAGTGCCGGTTTTGACTTCCCCCTGAATTTCCATAAAATGCCCAAACTCAGGACTTAACGTTACCAAAATTCCTACGGCATACCAAATAGGTAAGCCAATCAAAATACAAGTTATATACCGTTTGACACGGTCTTTATTAGAGAAAAGTAATCGGATACTTCCTTTTTGGACAGTGTTATGCTGGTGTATTTTCTTGAACATATTGGATTCAGTTACGCCGATTCGTAAGAGCAGCAGTATAACGCCCATAACGCCACCGATGACATAACAAGTTCTAAAATCGTAATTATTACCAATATATCCGGCTAAGATTGCGCCTAACAAGCCAACTGTTGCTACTATGGTTGCGCCATAACCGCGATGTTCTTTCGGCATAACTTCGGCTATCAGTGTGATTCCGGCACCCAACTCACCGGCTAACCCAACGCCGGCAATAAACCGTAAAATCGCATATTGAGGCACATTTTGCACAAAAGCATTCAAAATATTAGCTACCGAGTATAGAAATATTGAGCCAAATAAAACCGATAATCTTCCTCTTTTATCACCTAAGACACCCCAGAGCAGCCCGCCGCATAATAATCCAATCATCTGCGCATCCATCAGCAGAATCCCTGTATCCGTTAATCCTTTACCGGCTATTCCGATGGCTTTTAGGCTTTCTACCCGAACGATTGCAAATAACACTAAGTCGTAAATATCCACGAAGTAACCCAATGCCGCTACAATAATAATTGCGATAATATTTCGGCTCAAACGTTCCGACTCCATATCTGCAAACCTACACAAAATTACACTAAAGAACTGCCGTGCGTTTAAACAATAAAAAGTTGCTATTTAGAATCGAACTAAACAAAGTTGGGGTCTTGTAAAGATAACATCGCTTTTGTGTGTAACTTTGCGCTATGGAAACGCTTAGACCAGATTCTTCAAATACACTTAATCACGATTTTTTGCCTATAAACGGAACAGATTACGTTGAATTTTATGTAGGAAATGCAAAGCAGGCATCATATTATTATCGTTCAGCCTTTGGTTTTCAGGCAATTGCCTATCTTGGCCCGGAAACGGGAAATCGGGATAAGGTATCTTACGTGCTTCGGCAGGGCAAAATAACATTGGTTTTAACAACTCCATTAAGCCCGGATAGCGAAATTGCCCAACATATTCATGAACATGGAGACGGCGTAAAAACCATCGCAATGTGGGTTGATGACGCTACTGACGCTTTTCACCAGACTACAAAACGCGGCGCAAAACCATATCTTGCACCTACTAAACAAACTGATAACTTCGGCGAAGTGGTTTTATCAGCAATCCACACCTACGGAGAAACCTTACACTATTTTGTAGAAAGAAAAAACTACCAAGGAGTATTTTTACCCGGCTTTGTCGCTTGGAAACCAACGTATAACCCGCCCTCCGTTGGCTTACTGTATGTAGATCACTGCGTAGGTAACGTTGGCTGGAATGAAATGAATATCTGGGCTAACTTCTATGCGCAATGTATGGGCTTTAGCCAAATAATTTCTTTTGACGACAAAGATATTTCCACAGAATACACCGCCCTGATGAGTAAAGTTATGTCTAATGGCAATGGCAGAATTAAATTCCCCATCAATGAGCCGGCAGAAGGAAAGAAAAAATCCCAAATAGAAGAGTTTATTGAGTTTTATCGAGGGTCGGGCGTTCAACATTTGGCTTTGGCTACCGATAACATCATAACGACTATTCAAGCACTCAAAAGCCGTGGAGTAGAGTTTCTGGAAGTCCCCGCCTCTTATTATGACTCCCTAATTGACCGCGTAGGAAATATTGACGAAGATATTAAAATCCTACGTGAACTGAAAATATTGGTAGATAGAGACGATGAAGGCTATCTTTTACAGCTATTTACAAAACCCGTAGAAGACCGTCCAACACTATTTTATGAAATTATTCAGCGAAAAGGCGCTAAATCTTTTGGAAAAGGAAATTTTAAGGCACTCTTCGAAGCCATCGAAAGAGAACAAGCACTACGTGGAAACCTCTAAGAACGAAGAAACCCTAAGCATTTCTAAAATCAATAATAGTCTTGGAAAATAACGAAAACACAATATCTATTCAGCAAGTCAACCAAAATATCTCTGATAATAGCAATATCTTAGTGGAAACTTCTTGGGCGGGAAGCGCTACCTTAAAACAGGCTTTGGCTGTTCATCAAGTAGTAATCATTCACTTTTTAAGAGATTTGGGCTGCATTTACTGCCGAGGGTTAGTTGATAGATTGTACAAAACTGCGCAGCAAAAGCAGAATTTACCTCCATTGCTATTTGTTCACTTTGATAGTGTATCAAACGGGCAGGCTTTTTTTCAAGAACATTTTCCGAATTCATTACATATCGCTGATACAGAACAAAAATTGTATCAGTTATTTGGAATACAAAAAATAACTTGGGCTTCATTTTTAAATTTCAAGATGTGGCTGACGGGTATCTCTTTCTTCTTAAAAGGCTATTTTCCCAAAAAGCAAACCGACCCTTCCATATTATCTGGAACTTTTTTGCTGAAAGAGGGTAGTGTTATTTGGAAACACTTAGCACGCTATCCGGGAGATGATACCTTGTTTCCAAGCATAACATCCAGATAAATTGCTTATGTGGATGGATGTTAAACATCAGATATTTATTGGGCAAAGTTAGTTATTACCATACAGCTTTAATCGGGATATTGCTTGTTTTTGCAGGGTTATCCATTATTTTGCCTTGGGGTTATGATGATTCTGGGCATTTGCTGGCGGCTATAACGCTATCTAAAACGGGTATTTGGGGTTTTCCGGAAACCCCGCTGAATGTTATTCCCCATTCATTATTTGTTACCGTAGGTCCTACACTTCATTTTCCGGTAGCATTTCTTATCAAGATAGGATTTTTACCGGCTGTAGCTGCTCGGCTATGGGTTACTTTACATAGTTTTCTGATTATTTTTGTAGCATATCTATTCCGCCGTTCTAAGTTAGATATAGTAGTTTTGGTGATTGCAGTGCTGCTATTTTCCGTTCAATTTTTAAACTATGGAGCACGTTATTTAGGGGAAATTCCCGGCATAGCTTACCTCTTATTAACCGTTTGGGCGTTCTCTCAACCTAAAAAAATATATTGGACGGCGACTATTTGGGGAGTTTTATCAATATTTTCTAAAGAATATTTTTTGTTTCCATTATTTGGCCTAGCACTCTTTCGGTGGCTATTTTGCTCAGGCCGTAGCAATCGTGAACTATGGGTAATCACCTCTTGGATAATTGCTTGGATTGTTTTTTATATAGGATTGTTTGGAACTGATATAGCTACTTTTTTAGAATACTGGCAAAATAAATTTGGCTATAAAGATGAATTTTACACTTTTTCTCTAAGTTCTGTACATTTTTTATTGTTTAAACCGGTACTTATCTTTGGAACGGCTGCATTATGGGTAGAATATTGGGCACAACGCAAAATAATCATTCGGGATTTAGCTGTAATACAAACTTTATTGGGATTAATGTTCTTATTATCAGCAGGCTATGACCGTTTTGGATTGTGGTTATTGCCGGCAGCAAGTATTGGTTTAGCACCTTGGTTACGGTTTCTAAAAAACTATCTATCAAATAAAAACCGGATAATCAAATATGTACTACTTCTTACAGTTTTTTTAATAATCTCTCAGCGAACACTTCCGATGATTTTACACTGGACAGCGTCCTATTTTTATGAGGGCTACGGTAATACAAAAGTCAAGTATTTTTTGGATGAAAAATTTAACTCAGTCAATAGTTCCGCGATTATCAATAATAACCCCAAAATTGTAACCTGCGAAGTAGAGTTAGTTTTAGGACTGAAAGATTACTTGTGGCAACTGCCAGTTTACCCGCCAATGGCAGCTCACCAACAGGCTTTTATCTTAAATTCTGGAGATTGGTTCATCTCTGGCCCCTTCTCAGAATCTGTATATTACTTAAAACCAGATAGTTCAAAGGCAAAACTTTGGATAAAAATTCCGATACAAGCCAAAACATTTTTCTTTACTCCAGAAGAAGAGTTTTATTCGATTTATCAAATAACCCAATCTTGTGTGCTTAACCCTTCGGCAAATGTGAAACAGACTTATCCAAAGATGGGTTCTAAATTATCTAATTAGTTAAGTTTCTGGCCTGAAAATCACAAATTACTTTTATTTCTCATAAAAGATAGTATATTTGCAATGCAATAAATTAAACTATGAGAAAATTACTTTATGCTACTACGTTAGCCTTGCTGACAAATTTTGCTTTTGCGCAGTCCGTTTTATACCAAGAAAACTTTGAGTCAGGTAACTCTATGGATTTGAATGTTGCCACAGTTGTGGACGGAAATTCAACAGGGACAGACTGCAACTCTTTCTATGTAAACAATGTATTTCAAGGAGGCACGTTTTTGCTATACGGTTTTTTTCCGGTAACGATTTCAGATACTCCTGACCAACCTTCCGGAATAACCAATTTCCCAAATAGTAATTACCTCCACATTACCAGTGATTTAGCGAGTTCTAACGGCATTGAAAATGCGAATTTTCAGGCAGTAGATGGTATGTTTTGTGCAACCGAAGGCTGGCATTTTGCAACGACTCCAGATATTAGCACCACAGGATACAGTAACGTTACGCTGAATTTCTGGTATCTGAATAATGGTTCAGCTAATTCCCGAGCAGCAGTTTACTATAGTTTAGATAACGGAAACTCATGGCTACCTTTTAGTGCTGATTATTATGGCGTAACAGATTGGACATCAGAATCATTAACAGACGCTTCTTTAGACAACCAACCGAATCTTCGTTTTGGGTTTTTGTTCGTTAGTTCTTCTGACGGTGATGATTCTCCTTTTTCTGTTGATGAAATTACCGTAACCGGAACCCCCGCAGCAGTATGCCCAACAGCAATCAATTTATCAACAAGAAATATTGGCACCACTGCGGCTACCTTAGACTGGGACTACCCTAATGGAACACTGACACCGGATAGCGTGTATGTCTATTTTCAAGTAAATGGAACAAGCCAGTGGTATCGTAGAAAATGGACTGATGTAGATTCCATTCGGATTTACAATTTGGTTGAAAACACAACTTACCGTTGGCGTATGCGAGTTTTTTGTGGCGGAACAGCAATGCCCGATGTATATGGCCAGAATTTTACCACTACATTTGTTTGTAAGCCCGTTAAAGGAGTGCAGGTTTCTAACATAACCCCAACCACCGCTACTATCTCTTGGACAAACTTTTCAGCTGCAGATAGTGCTTATGTAAGATACCGTAAAGCAGGCGGTTTATGGCTCCTTGGCAGAACAAACTCCAACACCCTAAACCTAACTGGCTTAAAACCAAATAGTTCTTATGAATACACAATTCGCCAATTCTGCCAAAACCAAATTAGCCTATGGACACAAACAGCAACATTTAGCACCTCAAATTCTAAAACAGAAAATACCGAAGTAGCTGTTCTGGCATATCCCAATCCGGCGCATGACTTCCTAACCGTACAATTTAATTCCAATGGAGTTTACCAAATTCAGCTTTTGGACTTGATTGGCCATGAGCACCTAAGCTGGGCTGGTAATGAAATAGGAGTTCAATCTTTAGGGTTAGATATTTCTACAGTTCCGGCAGGGGTATATTTCCTCCAAATAAATAACGGCACTGAAAAATTCACCCAAAGAATCGCTAAATACTAACAAAAATACAATTCAGCAGAATCGGCCACGTTTACGTGGCCGATTCTATTTAAAAAAAGCCCGTTATAAAAATGATTTTTTTAAAGTACTATTTTTGGGGCTATTTTATTTACAATTTAACTTGTTGCTATTGTTATGGCCAAAATAGTATTCAGCTTCGGGTAACTTTGGCCCAGAATAGTTGTATTTCTCATTACCAAAATCAAGGCTTAAATCACCTTAAATCACCTAAATTCGGCTGGAATACTACGGTGGGAGTTTTTCAAAAAATAGGTTCATTGGCCTATTGGGAGTCAGGAATAGGCGTTAACAATCTGCGTTTTGCCTTAGAAAATGATAGTTTAGTAGCTCAAAAGATGGGCTATCCTTTTCTGAAAGGAGCATTTGCAGCTTCACGCAATGAACTATCTTTTTTTGCTGGTTTGGGAATTTGTGCTGCAATATTCCCAAAATGGCAATTACAGGCTGGAACGGGAATTTATCTTGGACGCTTGTTAAGCCATGATGCAGCTTTTACCAGCATTGGCTTTGGCCGAAAGGATGCTGTAAAAGAACTACAAATACCGGATAAATCTACATTTGTTTTGATAAGTTCTTACTTATCAGCCAGTTTTAGTTACACTTACCAGCCTCGCCATACAATCGAATTTAATGCAGGTTATAGGCTTCCAATGTTTCCTACGTATCAGCTTTTTGGGTCTGATAATTTATTTATCCATGTAATTACTGTGGGTCTTGGCTACCGTTGGCAGTTGTACCCAAAATAACTTAGTGCAATTAAGCAACAGATGTTGTTTTCCAGCTATTAGAATGAAGATTAGTATCCACTACGCCATATTTGACAGGCAGTTTCGGCGAGTTCACGTTGGCGGTGAGTGATGATTGTGGGCTTCCAATCTTCATACTCACCAATTTTTTGGGTAGAAACGAAGTTAGATTGTTTGAAAGTTTCTACTTTTTCTTCAAAGCTATTTTGTTCATTCCAAGAGCTATCATATTTTTCGGTTAAGCAGAGATTTCCCAAACGATACATCCATTCTTCGGTATGGTGCTGAAATAGTAAATTCCATACAAAAGATGGATTTTCGGGTAAGATATGCTCTAAATAAACATTTTGGATAGTAGTATTTGGGTTTAGGTATAGCTCAATTTGAGTAAGTATCCATATTGCAATATCTGCGTGGGTTCGGGTATCAATAGTCCAGATGGCAAAATCATGGGTAAAAATTTCGTCCGGAACCCAAAAACGTCTTAGGCATTGGAAAACATCATACGCTTTAGAAAGCTTACCGTTTCGAATATCTAAGGCAATTTCAGCACAAGATTGCTCAAGTTCATAGGGATTTCTATGGCAAATAATACAATAACGCACCCCAATGGATACAATATTTTTAGCTAATTTATCAAATTCTTCCTCGTTAAGATGCTGTTTAGCAGCTAATAACAATGGTAACGTAGGATATAGCTTTAAGGTACGAAAAGCATGAGAAAAAGAATATCCCTTTTCATTAGTGGATTTTTTATAGCTATAAAAAGAAAAGTTTTGCATAGCTATATTTAGCTCTTGCAAAAATTCCAAAACTTGGTCAGCAGATAAACTTTGGCTGCAAAAAGTATCAAAAAACAGCTGTTTCCGAACGTAACTCCTTGAACTACACCAATATAATCGAATAAATTCGGTAAAACCAAAATTACTTAATTGTCCGGAAAGCTGCTGCCAGATTTGGTCTGCTTTAGTTAAGCTATCAGGGCGAGATTGGTCTAAAATAGTTAATAAATGGTTTTTTAATAAATCTGAAATATCCGCTTCTGTTCCTAAGCGAGATAGCAGGAAGTCGTAAGCATCACGTTGTCTTTTTACAGCGGTTATGCTAATAAAAGATTCATGCAGTATTCGCTGAATAAGGCTATCCATCAGGGAGCTATTAACGATTTGGAGTTTTAACCGTTTTAAGAAATACTCATAAAAACGATATAATAACTGCTCTACCGGTTTGTAGCGGGTTAAAGCGCCGGGATGCCCTTTTTTGCAAATGTAGGTATGATAAAACGGATTCGTATGTTGGTTAAATCTAAATTTAGGTTGCTCCGGAGTTCCGATGATATGCTGAATTTTAGCGACACGCTGTTTATTGCTACTAATATCCTGCCCAGCTTCAATCCATTCTTCTAATAACTGGGTAATAGCCCAACCTAATAGTTGAATAGAAATCAGTTTTTGTTGCCCATACAAAATAGTTAATCCAGCTTCCGTTTTTTCCAATAAAACTTCACCTAAATAGTTTGAATTACCGGTGTTATTTAGAAACCCAAACAATAAATCGTCAAGGTTTCCTTCTGACCAGATATAATCTCTTTGGTAAATCGGAACTTGAAAAGTTGTAGATAGTTCCCAAAAATCATACTGATTAAGTTGCTCTGAGGTAAAATGAAAACTCATAAATTGATTGTAAGTTTATTATTCAACTGTTGCTAAAATAGTTTGCCCGCCTACTGTTTTTTCGTTTAGATTTACCTTAACGGTTGCGTGTAGCGGGATTAAAATATCCATTCGGGAGCCAAATTTAATGAACCCAAATTCTGCTCCTTGTTGTACCGTATCGCCGGTTTTGATGTAATAACAGATTCTTCGGGCAACGGCACCGGCTATTTGCTTATAGGCAACCTGCATGAGCTGATTTTCCACAACTGCATACGTCCTTTCATTTTTTTCGGAAGATTTAGGATGCCATGCAACCAAGTATTCTCCGGGGTAATACTGAAAAAATTTGACTACTCCGCTAATCGGGTTACGGTTTACGTGCACATTGAGCGGCGACATAAAAATACTGATTTGCCGAACTTTCTGATTCAAAAAAACACTATCCATAACCTCTTCAAGAACAACAACTTTTCCATCGCAAGGTGCTAAAATATGCTTAGGATTCTGTACAACGGTTCGAGTAGGGTTTCGGAAAAAATTCAGGACCAAACCCGTCAGAACCAAGCAAATCAATGTAATAAGGTATGCTAACCACTTGTATGACGTACCGGTCGTTTGCCTGAATAGTAGGAAAATAATAGCTGCGCTTGCCAGAATACTTACAAAGACGTACCAATAACCCTCTCGGTGAATCATATCGGCAAACCTACATAAATTTTTGCTACCAAAAAAAGTCCACAAAACGATTGTAAAGTCTATATTTCAAGTTGTTTTTGGGGCTTCTACTTTTATGAACTCTACAAGCGATTTTGTGTTATTATACGATAGTGAAAAATAAACAAGACCAATATTTTGCATATTGGATTTTTTATTTTATTTTTGGTCTTTAATATAAATCATTATGTCATTTGCATTATATATTCCTGTATCAGAAAGTTTGACTGAGTTGAGAAAATCATTAAAATCATCGTCTTTAATGATGCAACCTCGCATCAAAATGTTGGTAGCGATGAAAGAGGCGGGCAGTAAAGGTATTTCTAAACGTGAGTTGATGGATACCATTGGTGCCAGCAGTCAAAGCATCCACAATTGGCGCACTGCCTACAAAAAAGGAGGTATGGACACCTTGCTACATAATGGTAGGAAAGGGAAAGCAGGAAAGCCATCAGTGTTCACCAAGGAAGAGCATAAAAAAATGGAAGAGAAACTGCATGACCCTAAAAATGGACTGGCAGGGTATATTGAACTCAAGGAATGGATAGCCAATGAGTTTAACAAGGATATTAAATACAACACAGTGCTTAAATATGCCACAAAGCATTTTGGGACAAAGGTAAAAGTAGCTCGCAAAAGCCATGTCAAAAAAAATGAACTAG
>JAIXKT010000039.1:0-8528 GCA_026932145.1 Bacteroidia bacterium | reverse complement strand
AAATATATGAATATAGATACATTTTGGTCTAATTAAAATATCATTATCGTATTATTCCTTTTTAAGTTTTTAAGATAGAAACTATCTTAGGATTTAAAAATCAGGTATTAAGATGGCGTTTTTCTGGAAAAAAACTTAGCTGAAACTCAGAATAGGTAAGTTAAGCCGCTGTTTACAGGCGTATAGAGGTCTAAAATCTTTTTTTCGGAGCACATTTTATGAAACATATCACGAATAGGCTTAAATTCTTGATGAAAAGGGCAAGGGTGGTCAGGCGAACACTCATTAAGGCCTAAGCCGCAATGGTCAAAAATATCCTTTCCGTCAATAGCTTCAACAATTTTGATAACAGGTATATGTATTTGGTTTTCAATCATATAAAAACCACCATTAGGTCCTTTGGAACTCCTGATAATTCCCTCTTTTACCAATTTTTGAAGGAGTTTTCCTAATGTATGTTCATTTTCCTGAATTTGATTGGCAATTTCTTTAATACCAATTTTTTCTGCTGTTTCGATTTTCGAGCCTAAATAAATAACAGCCTTGATAGCTACCTTACAACTTAAACTAAGCATAGATTTAACGGCCTAAGAAAGAGCGTCCTTGTTCCGATATCATTCCATAATTCCACGGAGGGTCAAATGTTAGCGTTACATCTACGCTATAATCTGGGAACGTCTGTTCTATATTTTCTTTTACTCCTGTGGTAATAGCTTCTCCCATAGGGCAAAACTGGGTTGTTAAAGTCATAATGCACGCAATTTCGGATTTTTCTGGGTTAAAATCTAATTGGTAAATTAGCCCTAAATCAACTACATTTAGGCCAATTTCAGGGTCTATTACTTCATGTAAGTTATTTAAAGCAATGGCAGCCTGAATATTATCATTGGTTACGACATTCATATTTTCTTGGGGGTGTGGGTAATGATTTTTACAATATTCAAATTATACAAAAATGCAGTTATGACAAGCAATAATGCTCCCGTTTTCAGCAAAAAAATTGTTTGTAGCCAGATTCCTGCTGAAAATAAAATTAATGCCACAAAATAGGTGCCGGCCATTACTGCAAAAATCTTTTCGTTAAATAAATCTTTGGGATTGGGAGCCTTCCCATAGCCTACGCGGTGGTAAACAGCGTTCCAAATAATAAATGGAAGCGTTTTAAACGTCATACCTAAGATAATACTTGTGAGCCAGCCTAAAAGTATCCAAAAACCATACACCATAACCCAACGGCTCGTTTCGGCAGGAAGGGCAGAGTTTACCGTAGATAAACCCGCCAAAAGTATGGAAAATAAAACTATTGAAGCCGGCAATGAAAACAAAGACATTATCATCGGTTTCTCTACCTGTTTACGAATCCTACTTTTAAAGGCCGTAAAACAATAATAAATAAACAATAGTAATGCAGCCAGCACAAGCCCTACTGCACAAAAATACCAAATAAGAGAAGGAAAAAAGTAAAACGCTAATACATAGAGTGTTAAACCTGCATTCAATAAGCCATAGGTAATCCATAATAAACGAGGGTTGCTATACTTAGAGATTAAAAACATCGGGATTAAGCGGGACGCAACACCCAGAACGAGCTGCAAAAACCAACCGGCAAGGCCAATATGCGCATGCAATGGTAAATAATGCCAAGAACTTTCCTGAAAAATGGGACTCTTAAAGTTAAAAATCAAACTAAGCCCTAATAATACCGTAAGCAATAGCCAGCAAGACGCTGTGGACACAAAATATACGTGTGGGTTTGCCCGCTGGGCTTTTCTAACACTTAAAAGAATGTTTGCGCAATATGCTAAAACAGAAGCTACTACCAAATGCCCGCCGGAAAGAGTTGGCCACCCTAAATCAAAATGAAAAAATCCATAAATCAAGAGCGGTATTCCTAAGGCTGCTAACACAAAAGAAGTATATGCTAAATTATTGCTAAACAGAGGTTTCTCAATTAAAACCGGTAATAATTGATAGCTTGCCCCAAATATAACCATGGTTCCCCAGCCTAAGGTTAGTGTATGGGTTATTCCCAAAACCGGCGGCGTAGTATAATGCGTCAACAATGAATCTGAGAAAAAAAACAGTAGTACCGTGGCTGCACAAAAAGCTACTGCCGCATATAAATAAAAAGGTAAAATTACCTTTACCGGTGTCGTGGAGGTTATTCTTGAATTAAATGCAAAGGCCATTTACTCTCTAAATATTAAGAGATGTACTTCATTTTCAGTAATTTCGTGTATTCTGTAAGAAAACTTACGATCGGCAAGTTCCGGCAGTAAAAATACAGGTACTCGCTTATGATAAACATACAAAGCCATTTTGGGAGGCAGTGTATCTAACTTTTCTAAGATAGTAAGCATCGGTAATGGCATTTCTAAGTCCCGAACATCTACCGTCTCAAGATTATCAGTGTATTGTTTTAACTTTTCATCCCAATCATCCGAAGGCTCAACGTCCGTTTTTAGGGTTACTTCGGTAGTATCAGTCTTAAAAAAATAAGTAACAACCTGCTCGTCATCTACATTTTCTATATAATAAGAAAATCCTTTCTTACTTAATAATTGAATCAAGGGGGCGGGTTCAAAACTATTGATGAGTTTTAGAACTTTTCCGGGAGTAACCTCTTTCAGTTTGTTTAAGATAAGGCTCAAGGGGTCTTGCCCTGCTTGAATAACTGGTCTTACATCCAAAACAACTAATTTTTCCGGAGATATTTGCCGGATTTCTAACGGAACTTCTTGATTATCAATCATATCAGAATCTATAGCAATACTGTTATCTATTTTAAAGCCAAGTGGCCGTAGCTTTTCCCAAAAATCATTTACAGAGCAGCCGGCAACCTTACAGGCCATATTGATGCTGGTTCTCGGTGCCATAATCCGGCGTAATAACGAGTTCCTAAGTTTCGTAAACTTAGGAGAAATACTCACAATCGCCTCTAAGGCATCTGGATGATGCTTCAAAATCTCCCCTATCTTAGTATTTGCATTAATCGTGAGCATAAAAACTATTCATAAGAAAATTAAACAAAGGCACAATTAATTTATTACCAACTAACTGTACCTTTGAATAATACCAACTTTAACGCAATGTTTAGGTTTAATTAATTAGTAAGTGATTTTTCGAGTTCCATTGTTTTGGGGAACAAGATATTGTTTTCTAAGTGGATATGAATATGTAAATCCTCTTCAAAGTCTTCTAACATTTTGTATAGCATTTTGTAGCTGCCGCAAGCATCTTGGGGGATCAGGTAGTTGTGGGTAACTGTACGGATGTCTTTGAGGAAATTTCCGACCATATCATGCTCTACTTCCATCATTCGGATGGGACCTTTGGCACTATCTAAAAATGACTGACGCTGGCCTTCCGGGTTGTTTTTACGTGCCACTAACTCTTTGATGAAGGGGAACAGTATTTGCTCTTCTTTGCCCATGTGGGTAGTAAGTTCTGCATTGGTTTGATCTACAAGATATTGAACCTGAATTAGTTCTGGGTGATGGCTTCCATGAACAGTCATAACTTTCTGTGCATAGGCGCGTATATCTGGCAAGTTTTTACGAACGTAAGCATGGTGGGTATTCACAATATAATCTGCCAGAAAATCTAAACTCCAGTCATTGTAGGGTAAAGATCTGCTGGTCGTAATTGAATCAACCTGTGTGAGTTCTTTTTCTACGATTTCCGGGTCAATTCCCTGTTCGGCGCAAGCTTCTTTAATGGTTTTATTACCGCCACAGCAGAAGTCTAAACCATATTTTTTGAATACTTGGGCTTTTCTAAGGTCTTTGGCTGCAATTTGACCTAATGTATCTTGGTTTTCTGCTAATGCTCTTTTGGTTATTTTTATCTTCCACCACTCTGGTCCTGATTCCAAATATTCCCAAGTAAATGTATTCCCACGCTCTCCAAGCATTTGATAATAAAGAGGTTTCGGGTCGTGGTCGTTATGAATTGTTAATACTTCTCCGTTCTTTAGCTCATCAAAGCGAGCAAAGATTGTGGGATGCTTCTGTCTGGGTTCTAATAGAGTTACGTTTAAAATATTCTGCGTGTTAGCTTCCATAATAATTTATTTTAACTTGACAAAGTTACAACTTTTTTTAATCAAAAAAAGTATTTAATTACTTTTTTTGATTAAAAACATACAACTATCTGATTATTAGTGAAAAATATTTTTCATTAGACAAAATCTAAATTAGAATAAAGGAAATTTGTCTGTAATGAAGTTGTTTTTAAATTACAAATGCAGGTCTACATTTGTAATTTAACTATTCTGTTTAATTACTTTTTATTTGCCTTTAGTTCATTTTTGATTTTGATGTATTTGGCGGATTCGGCCATCATGGCATCATCTTCGTTGCCCAAAGTAGTTGTTATTTGTACCAAAGCATCTACGGTAGAAATATCTTTTGGGTCAGCGTCATAGGCGGCTTTCATGTATTTATAGGCTTCTTTCATAAGGGCCATAATTTCTTTATTTAGGGCTGAGATTTCTTTTCCGTCTTTAGAGTCATTCGCTTTTTTGACTAATTCGGCAGCTTGGTTTACTAAGTTAGCTCCGATGTTGTAGTTTGCAGTCGTATTTTTGGGGTTCACTTGTAGAACCTGTTTGTAAATTTCGATGGCTTTTTTTACGTCTTTACGCTCTGTGAGCTGAGCATAAGCCAATATAATTTGCTCATTATTAGGCTGTTTCTTTACTTCTTCTTCAAATCTCAAAATCCCTTTGTCGTAAAGATCTTTGTTTCTCAGGTACAAATTCAGCTCTGTGTCGTTAATTACTTTTTCTTGGGGAAATTCTGTTTTGGCTTCGGCTAAGACTTTAAGGGATTTATCGGGGTTAGATTGTTCGTAGATAGTTGCTAAGGCTACATATACATAAGCTACTGAATTATCCGGTGTTTTGGGTTTTTTGGCCTTGTAAAGTTCAAGCGCTTTTTCAAAGTCTTTGGTAGCCTTAACAGTGTCTTTTAGTTCAAGATAATTATAGCCGCGTAATGTGTAAGAGCCATAAAAAGTGATTGTAGCGTCAAATATTTTGCAGGATGCAGTGAGATATGATTCGGCATCTGTATATTTCCCTGCTTTATACAAATCAAAGCCTTGCCGATACATTGCATCCCCTAAGGTTGGCAGGATAGCATTTATTTCGGTTTCAAACTTTTTCAGTTCATCATATTGTTTTGCTTTTTGAAAAGCATCCCAAGCATCATTTAGTAAGTTCGGATATTTAGAAAACGGATAGTCATTAACCGTTTTGGGCTTTTTAGTGGTGTATAGTCCCATATAGGACTGACCTAACTTTGCATACGCTTTGGCTAAATCTTTGGAATCGAGCAAGTCCGGCTTTGCAAGAGCCTCCTGAAAATATTGTATAGCTTTCTCATATTCTCCATCTCCATAGGCCATAGCTCCGGAAGTTACCTTAGAACGTTGAGCTACAGAAGAAAAAGTGATAGAAAACAAACAACTTATCAATAAGATAAGTTTTAATGAATGGTTTTTCATAGATATTTCTTATTTTGCTGCAAAATTAACACGAAATCTATGCCATATCTTTTTAAGAGTTGGGTAATTTTCGGAAATATTTAGAAAGAATATTTAGAGCAATCAATATATTGATTTACTTTGCTTAAAAGAGCAATATATTATGGCAAAGAAGAGTGAAGAAGGAATAGCCAAGATGGATAAAATACAAGACGAGAAGTTAAAATCGCTTTTGATTACCGTAGAGAAGTTGGAGAAAGACTTTGGGCGCGGCGTTGTTATGCGTTTAAGTGATAGGCCGGCGGTTCAAGCAGATTCTATTTCAACGGGTTCATTGGGTTTAGACATAGCTCTTGGCGTAGGTGGTTTTCCGCGTGGAAGAATCATAGAAGTTTTTGGGCCGGAATCTTCGGGTAAAACGACTATTGCGCTCCACGCTATCGCAGAAGCTCAAAAAAAAGGCGGATTAGCAGCTTACATTGACGCTGAACACGCCTTTGACCCAATTTATGCCCAAAATATTGGTATCCAGACAGATAGCTTACTAATATCTCAGCCGGAACACGGCGAACAAGCCCTCGAAATAGCCGAAGCCTTAATCCGATCCGGCGCAATTGACATCTGCGTGATCGATTCCGTAGCCGCATTAGTACCCAAAGCAGAACTTGAAGGAGAAATGGGAGACTCTAAAATGGGACTGCAAGCCCGCTTAATGTCCCAAGCAATGCGTAAATTAACCGGAAGCATCTCAAAAACAAACTGCGTGTGTGTCTTTATCAACCAACTGCGGGATAAAATCGGCGTAATGTTCGGAAACCCAGAAACAACAACCGGCGGTAATGCCCTTAAATTCTACGCCTCCGTCCGTGTTGACATCCGAAGAATACAGCAAATTAAAGACGGAACCGAAGTTATCGGAAATAGAACACGAGCAAAAGTAGTCAAAAACAAAGTAGCCCCTCCCTTTAAAGGAGCAGAATTTGACATCATCTATGGAGAGGGAATCTCCAAAATCGGAGAAGTCGTTGACTTAGCTACAGAACTGAAAATCTTACAAAAAGCCGGCGCTTGGTACAGCTATCAGGGAGATAAACTGGGGCAAGGAAGAGATGCCGTAAAAAAACTCCTCAAAGATAACCCCGAACTACTGGCAGAAATCGAAAATAAAGTACGGGAATCTTATCAAAATTTACCGGAAATGCCCTCCACCGCAGAAGACACCTTAGACGAAGAATAGCATTTTTTATATCAATATGATTCCACGTACACTTTTTGCAGAAGAGCACCAGCTATTTCGGGAATCTGCCCGTAAGTTTTTTGAAATAGAAGTCATACCCTTTCATCATGAATGGGAAAAACAAGGAATGGTATCCCGAGAACTCTGGCTAAAAGCCGGCAAACAAGGATTCTTGTGCTGCACCATGCCCGAAGAATACGGAGGCTCCGGGGTGGACTTTACCGTCAGCGTAATTTTAATGGAAGAACAAGCCCGTTCCTGCTGTAGTGGCCCGGGGTTTGCTCTGCATACAGATATTGTGGCTCCATACATCCTACACTACGGCTCCGAAGAACAAAAGAAAAAATATTTACCCAAAATGGCCGCCGGTGAAATTATCACAGCCATAGCTATGTCTGAGCCGGCAGCCGGCAGCGACCTGCAAGGAATCAAAACAACAGCTATCAAAAAAGGCGACCATTACATTCTGAACGGCTCTAAAACATTCATTACCAATGGCTGGCATAGCGACTTAGTTATTGTGGTTGCCAAAACAGACCCTTCACAAGGAGCAGGGGGAATATCACTACTATTGGTAGAAGCCGGTATGGCCGGATTTACCAAAGGAAAACGTCTGGAAAAAATCGGGCTAAAAGCACAGGATACCTGCGAACTCTTTTTTGATAATGTGCAGATTCCTGAAAGCAACTTACTGGGGCAAGAAGGTGCAGGATTTATGTACCTCATGAATGAACTTCCTCAAGAACGCTTGCTCATCGCCGTTGTGGCTGCCGCTACCCTTGAAACGTGTTTTGCAGAAACCCTTCGCTACACCAAAGAACGAATTGCCTTCGGGAAACCAATTTTTAACTTCCAAAATACCCGATTTAAGCTGGCCGAAATGCAGGCAGAAATCGTAATGGCACGAAGTTTTACCGATAAATGTATCGAATTACATCTTAAAGGCCAATTGGACGTTGCCACAGCCGCTATGGCAAAATTGACACTTTCCGAACTGCAATGCAAAATCGTAGATGAATGCTTGCAATTATTTGGTGGCTATGGATATATTTGGGATTTTCCAATTGCCCGTGCTTTTGCAGATTCCCGCGTCCAGAAAATCTATGGAGGCACTAACGAAATCATGAAAGAATTGATCAGCAGGTTTTTATAGTATCAATGGATACCAGCCTTGAAGTAAATGGCGCACTACCTTTGTTCTGTGCACCCCCAATTTCTTGGTGCAAATTATGGTCTCAACAGAAACCATCTATCACTACTGACCCCCGCTATCAAAAGCAGCATTATTTTAATCGCTTTTTTATTTTGGGTTCAACGGGGGTTTTGATGCAGACTATCCCCATCAAAAAATATCCGGATCAGGCTCCACTTACAGCAATAAAAATTTGTTATGACCAAAATTGGGCATCACGTGTTGCGCGGGCAATCCGTTTTGCTTATTCTAAAAGCGCATTCTACGAACACTATTGGCCGGAACTTGCCTACCTATTTCAAAATCCACCGGAATTTCTATTAGAATTTAACCAGCAGCTTTTAGATACAATTGTAAGAATAGCTTTCTTACCAACCCCAAACTACATCAGCGAAAGCACTCAATTTCCAGCCATTTCATCTCAAAACTGGGGCGCTACACGCACCTCAATTCCACCACAAAAGCATTATTTTCAATTATTTGGTAATGAATTTTACCCTGACCTAAGCATTTTAGATGCCTTATTTAACTTAGGAACTGAACTTCCCAAATATTTAACTAACTGATGTTACGCAAGGATATCATTAATTTAGCTGTATGAATGTTGAAAAC
>JAIXKT010000038.1:11166-20397 GCA_026932145.1 Bacteroidia bacterium | reverse complement strand
TTTCAACATTCATACAGCTAAATTAATGATATCCTTGCGTAACATCAGTTATTAATTTAAATGCACATTCTGCTCATAATATATATCCTAACGGCGATGATTTTTACTATTTTGATAGCAATCGTAAAAGGTTTTACTATGGAACTAATGTCCTTTTTGAATCGGATAAATTATTGCGTGGTCTTTCTGTTACAGATAACTATTTTTATATAGGTGGAAGTGATATATGTTTTGACGGTTTTAAACGTTTTTCAAGCAATCCAAGTATTTATATTTTGGATAAACAAAGAGCAAAGCCCATAGAAATATACACATTTAGCGGACTTGGAGATATGTATGAAATTAGACAGTTAGATGATGTTGATTTTTCTTTGTCTGATTCTAAAAATAAATAAAATTACTAAAATGGAGAATGACTTCGCAGAAACAAAATATGGTAACTTTGTTAGAATCCCCATTGGAAACTTCACAATGGGAAATGATAAAACCTATACTTCCTACTTTGGTAAAAAGAGGAGAGAAAGACCACAATCACGTAAAGCACATCGAGTAAAAATTTCAAATGAATTTGCTGTTTTAGAGACACCCGTGACAGTGAGTCAGTATAAATTATTTGTTACAGAAACAAATAAAACGACCAAACATATTCATTATAAATATCTTGCTAATAAATTTGAGTTAAAAAAATGGTACATGACTGACAAATTAGTAAATTCATCTAAACCAAAATGGAAAGAAACTGAATTACAAAAGTTAATCATTGACCAAAAATTTGCGGCTTACCCTATTGTTGGACTTTCTTATTACGATTGTTTAGAATATTGTGAATGGCTTTCTGTTAAATTAAATTCAACTATTAGGTTGCTAACAGAGGCAGAATGGGAATATTGTTGTAGAGCTAACGAAGAAGGTGTATTTTATTGGGGCAATGACATCCGTAAAGTGTTAGAGAATTCTTGGTGTTGTCTTAATTCTGAATTGGAAATTCAAGAAGTCAAAAAATTAAAGCCGAATAATTGGGGGCTTTATGATATGACAGGCAATATTTGGGAATGGTGTTTATGCAGATATAGCCAAAATTTTTATAAATATTCGCCATTGGAAAACTCCTGTTGTGTAAATAAAAATTGCAAAAGATTTGTCATTCGGGGTGGTAGTTCTTTTAATAAAGCCGAAACTTGCCGCTCAACACATAGATTTGGTTTAAAACCAGAAGTAAGAAGCGAATATTTAGGTTTTAGAATTTTAATGGAGTTAAAATGATTTATCTTGTAGGTATAGGACTTGGCAGTAGCGCAGATTATCTGACATTAAAAGCATACCGTATTTTAAAGTCGGCTGATGTTGGTGTCTATATCGGCACTATGATTGAGCAAGAAATAAAAGAATTATTCCATTCAAAACAACTATACGTTGGAAAGGAATTAACGATTGAAATGGTAAAAACTTTTATAAACAAAGCCCAAAACAACCATCAAAATTTGGCTCTTATGTTGCCAGGAGATGTTCCGTATTACACAGGGCAAGTAAATGAGCAGTTTTGTCTGGGTGATTGGGTGGATTGGCTTACCAAAAACGACATTCAATTTGAAGTGGTTTCGGGCATAAGTGCTTTTACGGCTTTGGTTTCTAAATTAGGTGTAGATGTGGTGCAATTTTCAAATAATCAAAATATTTACACAACAAGCATTGAGCGATTAAAAGAACTCAATAAGTTTGATGCTGAACATTTTGAAATGGTGCTTTCTACAAAGCCAAACCTTGTTTTGTATCAATCATATAGAGAATGGAATAAAATTAAATCATTGATTGACAAATATTATGATGATAGTGCGAGGATAATTTTTGCCTATAAAATATCTTATCCAGACGAAATTATCATAGACACAAATCTTGGTAATTCTGAAAGGGATTTGGCTGATAAAAAAATTGACAAACACACTTTAATTTTAATAATTTCGTAGATATGAAGCAGTTAATGAATACTGAAGACTACAATTCATACAAAGAAAAGCAATGGAAAAATGTGGATAGAGTGTATGAACTGAAACTTTTTTTCAAAGCATATTAATTGCTTATTAAAACATTTAAAATATATTAAAACTAATGAATATCAGAATCAAGTTGAGTTAGCGAAGGGTTTTTTTGGTAAAATTGGAACAAATCAAATCTCTAACATCATAAACAATGAATATGGAAAATAATTTTCAAAGTGCTTTAGCGGAATTCGTCACTATTCCAACAATAGCCAATGACAAAGAAGCAAATCAATTGGGAATTGATTTTGTGAAAAACATTTTGAAGCCCTTAGGTTTTGAAATTACAACAGAGGGCGAAAGTCCGTATCATCAACCTGTAATCGTAGCGAAATACACGAATGTAAAGAGCGACAAAAAAGTGGTGCTGTACGGACATTACGATGTAGAAAAAATCAAAGGTTGGGAAAAGTGGAACACACCACCTTTTGAATTGGTTGAAAAAGACGGCAGACTTTATTGCAGAGGAATTGCCGACAACAAAGGGATTTTATTGACACGACTTTTTGCAATTAAAGAAATGTTTGAAGCAGGCGAAGAAATTCAGAGTATCCTTTGGATAATTCAAGGCGAAGAGGAAGTTGGCGGACAAACGCCTTTTGAAGTAATTCCAAAACACTTTGCTGAATTTGGTTCAAAGATTTATTTGGAAGAAACAGGCGTTCACAAAAACAACAAAACGCCCGTAATTTTTCATTTGCCAAAAACAGAAACGCCACCAGCATTTTTAGACAGTTTGAACAATGCGATTTATTCAGGCAAAGCGATTTTTGAAAACAGAAATCTGAATAAGTTCAGCAAATGCCCATTCTTACACAACATTCCCGAAAATGGTTTTTACATCGGTTTTGGACCGAATGACGGCTTGTGTAACATTCACAAAGACAACGAAAGTTTGGACAAACAGAATTTGGAACAGCACAAAGATGTTTTCAAAAATTTCATTCGTTGGGTAAATCTAACAACCATTAATTAAACGATGTGCGGAATAGTTGCAATAATAGGAAGCAACAGCAATGTTGAAAATGCTTTGAATAAAATCAAGCATCGTGGATTGGACTCAACTAAAATTTTGAATTTTGAAAATGTTTCAATCGGTTTTAATCGTTTGGCAATTAATGATAAAACAGAAAACGGAACTCAACCTTTTGAGTTCGGCAACTTGATTGGTGTTTTTAATGGCGAAATTTACAATGCTAATGAATTACGAAAAGAGTTTTCTATTGAAACAAAATCCAATTCAGATACGGAAATTATTTTGCCTTTGTTTGAAAATTTAGGTAGTTCCATTATTCATCATCTTGACGGTTTTTATTCGGGAATTATCTACAATAAAGAGAATAAACAAACATTTTTGTTGCGAGATTATATTGGCAAAAAGCCTTTATTTTTTGGCACTTCAAATAATGATGGTTTTGTTGTTAGTGAATTGAAAGCCGTTGATTTCATTGACGATTTTCAAATTGTCCCGAAAGGTTTTTCAGAGCTGAAGAATGGAAAAATCAATTTGCTTGAAAAACATCAATCTATTTTGGTTTCCAAAGAAGCGTTGAAAGAAATGCTTGTTGAAGCAGTTAGAAAACGTATTCCGAAAAATGAAAAACAATTTGGCGTTTTTCTTAGTGGTGGTTTAGATAGTTCAATTATTGCGAGCATTGTAGCCAAACACGCAGAAAATGTAATTTATTACACGCTTGGAAATACTGATGATTTGAGTTATGTCAATTTACTTACTAAGCAATTAAACCTAAAAATCAAAAATGTTGAATTACCTAAATCAAACGAATTGCCAGAATTGATTGATAAGGTTGTTTTTCACACCGAAAGTTACAATCCGTCAATTATCAGTAATGGTTTAGCAACTTATTTACTTTCAGCAGAAGCACACAAAGATAATTTGAAAGTTGTTTTATCGGGCGAAGGAGCGGATGAATTATTTTGCGGCTATACAATTTCTAAAAATGTCAATGAATGGTTTGAAAAGCGTACTGAACTCATAGAAAATATGCACTTCACAGAATTGCGTAGATTGGATTTAGCTTCAATGGCTCATACGATTGAAATTCGTTGTCCATTTTTGGATAGAAAAGTTTATTCAATTTCTAAAAATTGCACAGCAGAAGATTTGATAAGTAATTTTCAAGGAAAGCAAATTTTGAGAAAAGCGTTTAAAGACGAGTTACCAAATGAAATTGCAGAACGAAACAAAATGTCTTTTGATGTTGGTTCGGGAATTAGAAAAATGGTTGTTGAGTTTCTGACACAAAATGGAAAAACCGAAAAAAAACGATTAAAAGAAATTTGGAACAAGCATTTTCAAAATGCATTGTCGGATAATTTCTATTTTCATTCTTACCCAACATTTGACAAAGCCATTGAAAAGCGTGGTATTTCGCACAAAACGAATGAACTTGAAAAAATTGAAAGTTTGCTTTTGAGAGAATTTGAAACAGTTCCGTTTCACAATCTTTTTATGCTTAACGACAAGAAAATTATTGCATCTGAAATGGGCGGAACATGTTCGGACAAAGTTTTGCATTTTCAAAAAATACTTTCCAAAAATGGTGTTTCTTCAAAATTACATTCAGCATTTATTAACGGTGTTGAATGCCACCGAATGCTTTCTGTTGAAATTAGCAATCAAAAATACTTTATTGACGTGGGTTCGGGTTGGGCAAGCACAAAACTTTTCCCCGCATTTGAGCCCATAGAATATTCTGTTTTTGGAATGACGTTCAAAACAGAACTTTCAAATGACAACTTGCTTTTGTTTCACAAGACAAATGACGAGTTTAAATTAATGATAATAATTCCTTTGCATAGCAAAGACGAAGACAAAATTCTGCTTGACATTGAAAATCGTTTTGACAACAAAACTGTTTATCCGTTTCAGAATAGTTTACGTTTTTCAAAAGTGATTGACAATTCTTTTTATTTCATAAAAGGCGACAAATTGCGAATTTTCAGTTCAATCGGAATTGTAGAAAAAATATTAATTGAAACTGAAATAGAAAATTTGATAAAAGATACTTTCAAATTTAATTTAGATGGGTTAAAAATCAACGCAAAACTTGCTGAAATTGCAGTAATTATTGCAACAAAAAACAGACCTTTTTATTTAGAAGAACGATCTTTGAAAAGTATTATCGCTCAAAGTTTAAAGCCAAATCGTATAATTATTGTTGATGATTCAGACAAGCAAGATTCTATAAGTAAAAACAAAATCATAATTGAAAATTTCAAAAATCAGGCCCCAAAAACAAGTATAAATCACATACAAAATCACAGAACGAAAGGTGCATCGGGAAGTTGGAATAGTGCAATTGACTTTCTTTTATTGCAAAATCAATCTCCCGAAAATACATTTATTGCAATTCTTGATGACGATGACGATGACGAATGGTTGCCCGATTATCTGAAATTTTGCTTTCAAAGGGCAGAGCAAAAATCATTAGATATGGTTGCTTGTGATTTTTATAGAATTACAAATCAAAAAGAAATAAATGAAGCTCCAAGCAAACTTTCGACAAATGATTTTTTAATTGGAAATCCAGGCATTCAAGGTTCTAATATTTTTATTCGATTGTCCTGTTTTTTAGAAGCGGGTTGTTTTGACGAAAACTTGAAAAGCAGCACAGATAGAGATTTATGTATTAGAATAGCAGATTTGGGAGATGTTCGTTACGAACGGCTTAGCGTTCCTTTGATGAATCATTTTGCAGAAAATGACAGAAATAGAATTAGCAATCCAAATTCAGAAACAAAAATTTCAGGATTAAATCAATTTTGGCTCAAACATTCTAAACGAATGTCTATTGAACAAAAGGAATACTTCAAAAAGAGAGCAAAAATCCTTTTTAATTGGGAATCGTCAGAAATAACTTTAAAAAACGAAGTTGTTGATTTTAAAATTATTGAGAATGAAATAAATTTTTCGCTTTTAGTTGGAGTTATTTGTTCAAGTTACAAAATAATAAATCCATTACTGATTCAGTTGGAGAAATTACAACATGAAAGTTTTATTGACCGAGTTCAAGTTTTTTTGTTTGAAAATAATTTATCCATTGAAGATAAAAGCGAAATAATTCAAAGCACTAATGAAAAACCGCTTGAAATAGTTTTTATTACTGCTCAAATGCAAGACGAATGGATAAAAAAAGGATTCTTCAAGAATTTCTCTCGAAATAAAAACAATATGTTTAGCATTGCACAAGCAAGAACAATGTTACAAAAATATGTTGGGGAAGTAATGAAGAAAAATACTGATACTATTACTTGGATTTTAGACGAAGATATGCAAATTACACAAAGTACTTTACAAGGTTTAAAAATTCTTCCCAAATTAAAAAATAGTGATATTGACATTGTGATTGGGAAATCCGAACATTCTTCGCCAAATCCTCCAATCAACGGTGTTCGAATTCAATTAGTAGATTTTTGGCAAAACTTGTGTTGGCTATTAAATCAAAAATCAAATGAAATTTTGCCCGATATTTCAAACGAAAACGACTTTTTGATAAAGAAATATCCTGATTATTACTACGACTTGTCAAGAAAACATTCGGGACATTTGGAACATCCATTTTGGATTAAACCAAATTCTGAAAATGAAACCGTAGAAGAAGCGATAGAACGATTATGTAAAGATGTTATTGAAATTTTTGGTGGAACTCCGCTAACGAGACCATTAACAACTGTATATTCAGAAAACATTTTAGATTCTGTCAAAGATTCTGTAAATCGTGGTGGGATTACTTTTATTTTTAATGCTGAAGCACTAACAGATACGCCAAATTTGAATATTGAAATTAACGGTACCGATGTTAGGCGTTCAGATATGATTTGGGCGATTATCAATAAACATTATCGGAAAATGATAATCAAAGCGGTTAATATTCCCATTTTCCACGCTGGTAAGGAAATATCAAACGCTACGATTTTTGATATTGATAAATTAAGAGAAGAAATTTTAGGCTCAATTTTGTATGCAGGATTAACGGATTTTCTAAAAATGAAACCCAAACATTCTCTAAATTTTACAGAAACAGAAATTTTAGAAATCACACAAAACATTGAACAACATTTACACCAGCGAATGGTACTTTTGCAGCAAACATTTTATAGAGCAAGAGGCATTTCCAAAAGTATTAAAAATTTGGAAATTTACACTCAAAACGACAAATTAAACAAACTAACGGAAACCATTGAACAAGTGTTTAATGAGGAAAATTTTAAATTGATAGAACAAAATGTAAATACATTTTCTTTTTTGTCCTTGTCTAATTTTCTAAATTCAATGCGAAAACAATCTGATAACTTTAAAGAAATAACTATTTTATGACATATAACTTTGAGAACTATTGCATTCTTCCAACAGATTTTGGAGAATTTCATTTGTACGATACGAAAGATGAAAATGTGCGACTTATTTCGTTTTCTCCTATTGAAAAAGTAGGAAATAATCCATTGTTGAGAATCCATTCCTCGTGTATTGCATCAGAAGTTTTTGGTGCAAGAGATTGTGATTGTGCCGATCAATTACGTGAAGCAATGAAACTTATTGCAAATGAAAGCAGAGGATTGATTATTCATATTCACCAAGAAGGCAGAGGACACGGATTGTCAAAGAAAATTGAAGCGGTTTCTATTATGCAAAAACACAAATGTGACACAGTAGAATCTTTCATTCAGCTTGGATTAGAACAAGATATAAGAGAATATGACGTGCCTGTAACAATTTTAAAAAGTTTAGATATTACTTCGGTTCGGTTAATTTCAAACAATCCTTTAAAAAAGAATTTTCTAACCAAGCACAACATTGCAGTAGAAATTATTCACACGCACCCAAAAATCAGAGCAGAAAATAAAGATTATTTATTTTCAAAAAATGCAAAATTAGGACACTCATTGCCACTTAACGAAGAAGAAACGACAGAAGTAATTCAATTTTATCATTCAGACCAAAAATGGGGCGAGTTTGCCAATTTTTCAAAACACGCAATTTATTTAGATGAGAAAATTTGGAAAACGGTAGAGCATTTTTATCAAGCACAAAAATTTCACAATACTAAATTTGAAGAAATAATTAGATTAACAGATACGCCAACACTAGCTAAACAAAAGGCTTACGAATTTCTAAAAAAAAATCCTGTTCTAAATTGGAACGATAAAAAGGAAGAAATTATGTGGAGAGGATTAAAAGCGAAATTTACTCAACACCCCGAACTTCAAAAATTACTTTTTTTAACAGAAAATAAAATTCTTGTAGAGCGTACAGACTTTGATAATTTTTGGGGAGATGGAAAAGACGGAAAAGGTAAAAATCGCTTAGGTCGTTTGTTGATGCGATTAAGGTCAGAACTCAAAGGAAAAAATATTGAAATAATAGAAACCCATAGAAAAAATATTGAAAATTATTTTAATATCCAATCTGAATTAAAACTACTTGGTAGTGGAGCAGAGGGTACTGTATTTACGGACTATAAATTTGTGTATAAATCATTTTTAGGGATTTTTGACCACGAATGGAGCTTTTTGAAAGAAAAATCAACGTGTTTTGGCAAAAACGACATGCTTTACGAGATTGATTTTTTTGAAAATGACAACTTTAAAATTATCCGTTATGAGTACCAACCTTCAAAACCACTTGTAGAGATAAATCCATCATCACTTATTGAATTTTTGAAATTTAGTAAACTAAACAATTTTGTTTTCGTCAATATAAAACCAAATAATTTCATACAGACACTTTCGGGGCAAGTGAAATTGATTGATTATGGTAGGTCAATTGAACCTTTTACGGAAGAAAATTTACAAAATGCCACAAAGCGCTCCTTTTTACTTTGGAAGAATCCAACAATGAAAAATGATGATTTTCAAAGAATAACACCGAAAATAAACAATGGTGAAGTACCAAATGAAATAATCGGTTGGGAACAATTTTGGAATGACTTGAATAATTTATAATATATGAACCACTATTGTCCGATAAAAAATTGTGAGGGTTTTTTCTTTAGAAATTACCCTCACTTGTTTTTAGTAGCTTTACAGTAACAAAACCTAAATCTACTATGAGCAAAAGTACACATTTTTTTGGCACCTCGGTTCTCGGACAGCTGATTTCTCTAATTGATGATTACATTGAGCCTGTTGCACGACAAAAAGAATAAAAATATTTAACTATTTGATTTTGAAT
>JAIXKT010000038.1:4038-8758 GCA_026932145.1 Bacteroidia bacterium | reverse complement strand
AACGGGAGAAAATTTGGGCTTTTTTAAAAATTTAGAGGTTATGCAACGCGCTCGAGAATTATACTTTTGTCGGACGCTAATGATTATCAATTTAGTTTTTGAAATGGGAAAACTAAATTTACCCAAAAAGGCTTTGGCATGAAATTTGTCTTTTTCAGATGTAGTAAAATTTTTTTTAACTAAATGATTATGAAATCACTATTATTAACAGTTTGCTTATTTAGCTTAAGTCTAATAAGTTTTGCCCAGCAAACGGAGAAGGAAATTCGGGCGGAAATAAAGTCAAAAGCCCTAAAAGAAGCTCGTAAAGAAGCTAAAAAGTACAAAAAGCAGGGTTATGACGTAGCACCGGGGTCATTACCAATGGAAAAAATGCTTGAAAAAACGTGGTATAAGCTATTGGAAGAAGATGAAAAAGGTGAACTTGCCTATATTTCGGCTGACGGAAACGCCGTAGCCGAAACCAAAACCGCCGCTGATTTACAGGCTTTTGAAACCGCTAAACTAAACTTAGCCGGCCAGCTTGAAACCATCGTCAGAGCTATCGTAGAATCTAACATCGCTAACGCACAGCTAAACGTAGAAGAAGCCGCCTCCGTTACCAAAGTCTTGACCGGCGCTAAAAATATCATCGCTACTAAATTAGAACGAGTAGATCCGGTATTTAAAATCTACAGAATCATCGGAAAAAATGTAGAAACAAACGTCAAAATTGTCTATAAAAAATCTACCGCCCTAAACACAGCAAAGCAAGCTATCCGCGAAGAACTTGAAAAAGGCACACAAGAGTTGCAGCAAAAATTAGATAAAATCTTACAGTTACAATAAATAACTAACTATGAGCTACTTGCGTTTTCTCCCTAAAAGGCTTATTTGCTGTTTTTATATTCAATTATTATTTTTTTCGGTGAATGCGCAGGTAGTTCAAGCAGAAGCGGATATTTGGACAGAAGTTCCTCCCAATATTCCGCTGGTCGTTGCAAAAGACCAAGCTAAAGATGCCGCCATTAAAGTTGCTATTGAAAGTGCCTTTGGGTCAGCTATTTACCAAAATAGTTCTCTTTCTTTGGAAACGACTAACGGCAAAACAAATTCTGACTTTAGGCTTCGTTCTGATTCTTATATGCGGGGAGTTTGGTTAGAAACCTTGTCATTAAGCCAGCAAACGGAAATTCGTAAGCAGCAAGGATTGGAAAAGTTATGGCTACACACACGCATAAGCGGGCACGCCCGAAAACTAAAAACAGCACCCGCTAACGTGGCCATTGCGTTCGCAAACTGCCCTGCAATATCCTGTGAATCAACTACTTTTTTTTCCGGCGAACGCCTCTATCTGTTGGCTGAATCCGATACCAAAGGGTTCTTAACCATTTTTTTAGACGATAGAACAACCGCTTATCAACTGCTACCTTACCAGCGTATGCCTGAAAAACAGCCTTTTTTTGAACTCCAAGCCCGGCAGCAATATGTATTGTTTTCAAACAAACTAGAACACAACTACTTTTCTCAAGATCCTTATTTCCAAGAAGATGAACTTATGATTTCAGCCGATAAACCGGAATATTATCGGTTATATGCTCTCTGGACGGCTCATGAAGTTGCTCCCCCAAAAGTTAAGTCGGCAGAATACTCCAACCCGGGAGAATTATCATCTGAAAAATTTCAACAATGGCTTTCCCAGATACTAAGCCAAGAAGAACAAGCCGTTATTCAGATTGTTGATGTATCTTTTTTACCCAAAAGCGGTTCTAACTAAGTGCTGTTTTTTGTTCGGCTTCAAAAATAGTTTTTAGGATATTTATATCTGATACAGAGAGCATTTGGTTTCGGCGTTGCATCATTTTGTTAGCAGCTTCAATGGCTTTTTCAAAGCGATATTGCGCCAGTGTTTCGCTGCCGCCCCAAGAAAATGACGGAATAAAGGTTGGCGGGAAGCCCCCTCCAAAGATATTTGCACTAACGCCCACCACTGTTCCGGTGTTAAACATTGTGTTGATACCGCTTTTGCTGTGGTCTCCCACCGTTAATCCGCAGAATTGTAAGCCGGTTGATTCTAAACGTTTGGTACGATAACTGTATTGTTTGATAGTTTCGTAGTTATTTTTGAGGTTTGAGTTGTTCGTATCTGCGCCGAGATTACACCATTCTCCGATGAGGGAGTTTCCGATGAAGCCGTCATGAGCTTTGTTGGAATAGGCTAAAAACACGGAGTTAGCGATTTCGCCGCCTACTTTGCAATATGGACCGATGGTAGAATCACCACGCAATTTTGCTCCCATATTGATAACGGCATTTTTGCCGACACTGTGCGCACCGGCTATAATCGCCCCCTCTTGAATCTCAACATTATCATCTAAGATTATGGGTCCCAAAGAAGCATTTAGCGTAGCTGCCCGAATAATGACGTTCTCTCCAAGCCAGATATTTTCAGGAGAATAAATCTTTGTATAAGGGTCATTGATGGTTTGTTGAGAGGGTTTGTTTTTAGTAAGCCACTGATAATCATTAATTAATGCAGTTTTATTAAGTCGAAAAATATCCGTTATATGGTTTAAGCGAGTAGTTTCTCCGAAAAAAATTTGGGTTGGAAAATTATCAACTGCATTTTTTACCTCAACCCAGTTTTTTTCGGGAGAAATTCCTTTCCAAGCTATTGTTTCTCCTTCTGGAGTAATGAGGCGTTTTTCTTTGGGAAGAGTCTGTATTTCTTGAAACAGTATTTCATTGGGAAAAAAGCGTCCATTTATCCAGCAAACGGCTTCATCAAGCATTGCTGCCGTATGAAATTTTTCCTTTAAAAATCCAGAAACATATTGATAAACAGAATCTTGAAGATAGTTTTTCCATTTTTCAATTATTGTAAAGTGGCCACATCTAAGATAAAATACAGGGCGCGTAAGTGTAAGCGGATAAAAATCTATTTGTTTATCGTCATTGAAAAGCAGGTATTTCATTTCCTAAGAGTAATTTAAGTCGGAATTTTAATCTGATTATTAAGCCGCGTTTGAATGCTTGATTAAAGGTGTAGTCATCAGCGTCTATATTGGGCATAATCCAAGTTGGGTGTGTAAGTTTTTCTATATCAATTTCTTGGCGTTGTAGTTCAGAGATAGAATCTACTTTTATGTGGGTATGGGTAGCTTCTGCGCCAAAGCCGATGTTGGTTATTAAGTTATTTTGCGGTAAGATAGCTAATCCGTTATTTTTCCAGATTGTATAAGTCCACTGGAAGTCCCATGTGTCTTTACCGCTATAAACGTCATAAAAATTTTGATACCACGCAAGGCGTATCATTGGATTTGAAAAAATATTTTTGAGGGAGTTTTGGTAGCAAAATTCGGGGAAGTCCGGCATATTTACATTGTATAGTTTCCAAGCTCTTCTCCAAGTAGCCCAGCCCCAAATATGGTTAAAGCGGCTGAAATAGTAGCTGGCATTACCACGCTGAACTCCATGTTGAAAATTATCTCCGGAAATATGCATAATTCGCGTATCATCCTTGTAATGAATGAGTAATCTTTCACAAAAAGGAAAAAAACTCAATACCGGTAAGCAGTCATCTTCTAAAATGATGCCGCACTCTTCGTACTCAAAGAACTTGGTGATGGCTTGGGAAACATGATTTCGGCAGCCTAAGTTAGTTTCTTGAAACCAATAAGTTACTTCACATTCCCAGTCAGGTTGAGTTATTTTGCGGACTTGGGCTACTTTTTCTGCTTCGTTATTTTTGTGTGGTCTGGGGCCGTCTGCGGCTATGTATAGCTTACGAGGCCGTATCTGCCGCAAGACATTCCAAACTTGGGCTGTGGTATCCGGACGGTTAAATATCAAGAACAATACCGGTATATTGCGCCCTTCGCTATGCTGTACAGACATTTTTCTCTCTTTTGATTAAATTTATCAGCTACTTTCATTTTAGAGTTATTATTAACTTCCTGAAAAACAACTCTCTAAATAAGAGTTTACAAAATTACGAACTTTTGGCTTAGCCTATTTATCTCTACTGAACAGTTCTAAAAATACGATTCATAAATTTGGGTTGTGATTCAGAAAGAAGAATGAAGAAAGCGTGTGGTTTCGTTGGTGAATCATTATTGCAATCAGGACATCATCGTTTTCTGTTTTTTTGGGAAAAGCAAGTAGCCCTTCTGACAAATCTTCAGTTTCTGGCTTGTAATGAGTTATTTATATTTATATTTAGTGTTAGGTTAGATATGTTATGACGCATATATTTCGTATCTTTACAAAAAAACAATGATACGATACACGATTAAATTGACAAAGGAAGAAGTAGAGGAACTTCAGGCAATCATTAATAAAGGAAGCCATACTTCACAAACATTCCGTACTGCTTATATTCTGTTAAACTGCGATGAAGGCGAATATTCTGACAAAGTAATACGATAATGATATTTTAATTAGACCAAAATGTATCTATATTCATATATTTGAATGTGCATATAGACATTACCATTTGAGGGCTTAGGTTCTTTATTGCTTGGTCAAAGAATGTGCTGATTTGTTCTAAATTTTCGAAATGTTTATTGGTAAACTTTCTTTTGATATGTTGCCATATCTTTTCAGCAGGGTTTAACTCTGGGCTGTAAGGAGGTAGAAATAATAGGAAGATATTTTTTGGAATGATTAGTTTTTTTGCCTTGTGGAATGCACCATTATCCAAAACCATTATTTTGTATTCTTCAGGCTCTTGCAATGAAAA
>JAIXKT010000038.1:1577-2971 GCA_026932145.1 Bacteroidia bacterium | reverse complement strand
TGTTTTCAACATTCATACAGCTAAATTAATGATATCCTTGCGTAACATCAGTTATCTAACATTTAAAAGTCAGAAAAATGAACAAAATAATTTTAGGTGACAATTCGGAACAGTCTGAAAACACCAACCACGAACCGAAAAAAGAGAATACAGTAAAACCCAATTTGTTTCAAGGAAGGACAGAGGCAGAAAAAGGAAATGCAAAATTTCCTGATTGGGATATTGTTCCACCAAATCAATTTATAAACCCAAGGATTAAAGCGCAGTAATGGCAGCACCGACAACATATTCGGAGTGGACAAATCTTCTCAATAAATTCGGCAATGGTGATGATACAGCATTAGAAGAATTGAGCAAAGGTAGTTTTACAGTTGATGCTGGAACAGCTTCTCGTTTCTATTCAAGAGTTGAAGAAGTCTATAAAAAGAGAAAACAAAGCTGGCTTGACAAATTCCAACGTTCGTTCCACGGGCAGAAAAATAATATTCTAAAATGGCAAATAAATCAGAATTTAAAACTTCGCTTTTGCGAATGTTCAGAGCAAGAATACCTTTTATATCAATCCGAAGCATCGAAAGAGCTAGAGTTTTAGAGGTTATTCAACAATTAGCGGAAGAAATTAATATCCCAATCTATGTTCACAGTTTATCGCACGGAACAATGGATATAAAATCCAAAAAGAGTGTAAATGATGACCGTTCCGTTGCAGGTGGTTTAGATTATGCTGTTCAGAACATTTCACAAAGACAGAATTTGACTTTTGTTTTTACGGAAGTAAGCGACATTGAAGATGACAACTTAGTGTTAGGTTAGATATGTTATGACGCATATATTTCGTATCTTTACAAAAAAACAATGATACGATACACGATTAAATTGACAAAGGAAGAAGTAGAGGAACTTCAGGCAATCATTAATAAAGGAAGCCATACTTCACAAACATTCCGTACTGCTTATATTCTGTTAAACTGCGATGAAGGCGAATATTCTGACAAAGTAACCAATGAACAGATTAGTAAAGTACTGAAAGTAGGGATGCGAACCATAGACAGAGTTAAGAAAAAATTTATTGAAGAGGGTTTCGAGCAAGTGCTGGAACGCAGACAGACAAGCCGAAAATATGAAATAAAGATAGACGGCGAGGTGGAAGCTAAATTGGTTGCACTATGCTGTAGCGAGCCACCCAAAGGATTTGCAAAATGGTCTTTGCGATTGTTAGCAGATAAGATGGTAGAGCTGAATTACGTGGACAGCATATCTTATGTTTCGGTTGGGAATGTTTTAAAAAAAATGAACTTAAGCCTTGGAAAGTAAAAGGTTGGGTAATTCCACCGGAAAAAAGTAGTGAGTTTGTAGCACATATGGAAAATGTATTGGATGTTTATAAAAGACCT
>JAIXKT010000038.1:0-1027 GCA_026932145.1 Bacteroidia bacterium | reverse complement strand
GGCAAAAACTCAGAAGACTTTATCCGTTAATTTACGATTAACATAACATTAGTTTCAAGACACATTTATGATTGTGTTGTTCAGGCAATAGAAAGAGGTGGTAGCATTTGTTTAATCACGACCAAAAGTATTTGGCCTCAATTACAGCGATTAGGAATGACTATAACACTAGACGCACCCAACGAAGAAGAAATGTTGGAGGTGGTTAAAGAATGTGTTACTCCTTATAAAGGTTCAATTCCGCTTGAGTGGGACGAAACAGATTATAAAATGGCAGCTACCATTTTAGCCAATATGACTAAGATTGAAGCAGAGAATGTTTTAGCAACACAAATGGCAAAAGGTTCTTTAACTAAAGACGACATCAAAGAATTGAGCAATGCGAAAGATAAATTATTTAGCGATATATCAGGTTTAGAAAAAGTAAAACTTGACCCTTCTACCCTTTCAGTTGCAGGACTTAGTGGACTTCAAAGTTGGCTTGACAATCAAAAGCAACTTCTAACAGCCGACCTTAAAGCAAGAAAAATGAGACCGCCAAGAGGTGTTTTATTAGTTGGCGTTCCGGGTTGTGGTAAATCATTATCAGCCAAATTTATCGCTGCAAATTGGAATTTACCATTATATCGCCTTGACCTTGCAGCAATTCAAGGGCAATACCTAGGACAATCTGAAAACAGATTAAAAGAAGCATTAGCATCAGCCGACAATGCTGCACCTTGTGTTTTGTGGATAGACGAAATAGAAAAGGGGCTTTCAGGTGCGACAGGCTCAAATGATGGTGGAACATCTACAAGAATGGTTGGTCAGTTTTTATTTTGGCTTCAAGAAAGTTTGGCTAAGGTATTTGTTGTTTCAACCGCAAATGATGTTTCAAAATTACCTCCCGAACTTTTACGCAGAGGACGATTTGACGAATTATTTTTTGTTGACTTGCCTGGCGAAGTGGAACGTAAAGACATAATCAACTTATGAGCCTGTTGCACGACAAAAAGAATAAAAATATTTAACTATTTGATTTTGAATT
>JAIXKT010000037.1 GCA_026932145.1 Bacteroidia bacterium | reverse complement strand
GATTAATTTAGATGGTTTTTGGTAATATTTTTAGTAATTTTCCTGAAAAACCTTTGTCTATAATGTATTGTAGCAAAACTAACAGCATGAAAAACAAGGATTTTTTCTTTCTGTATTTTTAAGTCTATTTTAACCTGGCACCATAGAAGGAATTTAGCCGACTATGTGCAATTTCGACAAAACTGCTTAGCCTAATAATCCATCTTATTATATTTTTAAAAAAAATAATTTATCAAATAAGTAAAAAATCCTATCTAAGTATTTTTTGGGTTATTTGTATCCCAATCTTGACAAGGCTTTTAAGGCTTCCTGCGCCTTTTGGCTCTGCGGATGCTTTTTTAAGATATAAAGAATCGTTTCAAGGGCTTTTGGATAGTGTTTTTTTAAAATATAGACTTGTGCTTGATTTAACAACGCTTGTTCGTTATCTGGATCTAATTTAAGAGATTGATTAATAAGGCTTTCTCCTTTTTGAATATCTCCTTGCAATAGGTATAAGTATCCTAAATTAGAGTAAGATTGAGCGTGCTTAGGGTTTTCGGCAATTATTTGTTGGAATATTTCTATTGCAGCAATATTATTTCCCAAGTCTATTTCAGTTTTTCCATATTTACTTTTAAAATCAAGGTTAAATGGGGATAATTTGTCAGCCTGCTTTAGAAATCGTAAGGCATCTTGAAGCAATCTGCTGTCAAGATAACTTTCTGCAATACGATAACAACACCAAGCATGGTTATTATCATAGGATTGACGATTTAGTTTTGCCAAGCAGTTATCTGCTCCTCCAAAAGATTGAACCAACGATAAAACCTGACGGTAATCTTGCCGTAGGAAAAAATAATATACGAATAAAGTAAAGTCTTCTGTAGTTTGAATATTGGTTTTATCGGGGAGGAATTTTTGGGCAGAATCTAACAAATAAGGCTGTTTTTCAAATTTTTCATATTGCTGTAGGTAAGCTAAGGCACGTGTATAAGAATCCGGATTTTCTTCATTAATGGCTACTAAACCTAAAAAATGCTTTATCTGTTGGATATTTTGCGCTTTTTGGGGGGTTGGTACTTGTATGCGGTGGTCTGTTATCGTTACATGAGGAATATCAATAGAGCCGCTTCGGGGCATGTGGCAGGCAGTGCAATTATCTTGTTTTTGCTTACGAATATCTGATTTTTGTTTACAAACTAATTGATTATCAGTAGAATGGCATTGTTGGCAAATTTGATTAAAATGAGTAGCTTTTATTTCCTTGACGCTGATATGCGGGTTATGGCAGGTAATGCAGGTAAGTTTGGCTTTATTTTGGTTTTGGTTAGATTTGATAAAGCATTGGCTTTGCTTCAAGCGGTGTGCGTGGCTTGCCATGATGAATTCATCGTCAGTATTTTCATATTTAGGTAAAAAAGTGGTCATCACATCACTTAATTTCATTCCAGGTCGAAAAGAGTAAAAAGATTTTCCTTTTTTTAGCACTGCATTTCCTTGCAGGTGGCATCTTTGGCAAAGGTCAAATTGAAGTTCAGTAGGTAGTTTAGCTGGGTTCACTATTGTGTAGTCTGGTTCTCCCTGTTTTGGGGTTATTCCTTGCCGTCTTTGTTCAATATGTGTAGCCCCTGGTCCATGACAACGTTCGCAACCGATACCATTGGGAATCAGGTTGTATTTATTTTCTGAGCCGGCCACAAGTTGCGGAAAAGAGTTGTGGCAGGCCATACATTCTAAGCCGATTTTTCGGGTAAATCGTGAGTTATTGCCATTCTCAAAGCCGGGGGGCAAATCCCATTGTTTTTTTTGGGTATAAAAAGTAAGCGGCATTTGGCACAAATAACCGTTTGTTAGCTGCAAATGAGAATTTGTATGTTGCCCGCTACCAATAATATAGCTTACCGGCTCAATACGTTTGTGGATAGTATCCTTGCCGGCTAACCGAAATTCTGCGATAAATAGGCTATCTTTATCCCAAATTGGCTGATACCAGAAATCAGCATATTTATCATAAATGGGTTCATATTTTTGGCCTTTGGCAGATGACTTTTGCCGGTTTGCACGATCAAAACTTTGCCCCATCCCGGTGTGCATAAACGTTTGATGTTTATCTGCATGGCACGCAATACAAGCCTCTGTTCCGGCATATTTCGTACTATCCTGCAAACTCAGATAACCGGTATCTTGCTCTTTTACAATATTTTGGCAAGAAAATAATCCTATCAATAAGATTAGGGTTACTTTATTCATCGTGGTTTAATCGGTAAAGTTAGTTTTCTGTGTCTTGATTTATGTTATCTGCGAGAGATAAAATATGCCATAAAAATTCAAAGAAAAAGAATTTATCAATAGCTAAAATCAAAAAATCAAATTCATAGCTTATTCGGAATAAGTGCTAAAAATATCTTTCTCCCGTTAAAAAGTATCAGAATACTAAAAAAACAGTGCAACTTTGTGCTTAAATGCAATAACATCTAATTCTCCAAAAACAGTGTCTATTTTGATTTTAAATGGCCCTAATCTTAACCTGCAAGGGATTAGGCAGCCGGAAGTTTATGGTACTAACAAGTGGCAAGATTTAGATAAATTACTTTTAGACCGTTTTCCAAATATCATTATTGATCGCTTTCAAAGTAATCATGAAGGGATTTTATTAGATAAAATTCAATCTGCGATTACTGATTATCAGGGGATTATAGTAAATCTGGGTGCGTTAAGTCATTATAGTTATGCGCTGGCTGACGGTATTCGGTCAATTTCGCCTATTCCGGTTATAGAGGTTCATCTAAGCAATATTTATGCTCGCGAAGAGTCCTTTCGGCATCATTCGGTGATAGCTCCTGCCTGTGTGGGGAGTATTTGTGGCTTCGGTCTCTACGGCTATGTACTTGCCGTAGAGACTATTTTACAGTTATTAAAAAAACAAAATAACTAATTATCAGATAGTTAATTATTTTTTAGGTGTAAGTGTGATGAAGGGTAATACCATTTCTTCTAAGCTAATGCCTCCATGCTGAAACGTACCTTGATAAAAATTAACAAAGTAGTTATAGTTATTGGGATACACAAAGAAATAATCTTCAGAGACAAAGGCATAAGTAGAGCTTACATTAGATTTTGGCAGCCGAATGTCAGCCGGATTATTGACGGCATAGATATGTCTGCCTTTATCATAGTTTAGATTTTTGCCTTGCTTATAGCGTAGGTTGGCAGTTGTAGCTCTATCTCCAATAATTTTGTGCGGATGTTTTACCCGAATGGTTCCGTGGTCAGTAGTGATAAATATCTTAACATCATGTTCTCGTAGCTTTTTAAGGAGTTCTAACAACGAAGAATGTTCAAACCATGCGCGGCTTAGGGAGCGAAAAGCGGCTTCATCAGGGGCTAATTCTTTTACTAAGTTCATTTCCGTTCGGGCATGAGAGATTAGGTCAATAAAATTATAGACAATGATATTTATGGTATTATGTAATAGGTTTTGGAAGTTTTCTACTAAGGCCCAAGCATCTTCATTTTGGATAATTTTATGGAATGATGTTTTTGCGTTATAGATTTTATGTCTTTGCAGTTGTGCTATAAAGAGTTCTTCTTCGTGGAGGTTTTTTCCGCCTTCGTCGTCGTCATTGAGCCAAAGTTTAGGGAATTGCTGGGCGATTTCTATGGGATATAATCCGGCAAAAATGGCATTTCGGGCATATTGGGTTGCTGTTGGCAAAATAGCGTAATAACTTTCTTCTTCGATGGTATAATAAGGAGCTATCATTTGCTCAAACACACGCCATTGGTCATAGCGTAAACAATCTATCAAGATAAAAAAAGTAGGTTTCGGGTTGTTTTTTAGCGTAGGGATTACCTTTTGTCCCATAATTTCGGGAGAAAAAGTTGGACGATTATCCGTTTTACGGTTTACCCAATGCGCATAATTTTTGATTACAAACTTTGAAAAATTGGTATTAGCTTCAGCCTTTTGGCTTTGGAGGACTTCCATCATACTTTTATCCAATGTTTTTTCAAGTTCTAACTCCCAGAATATCAGTTTTTTATACAATTCTACCCAATCATCAGGTCCTTGATTTTCAAAGAAGGCCATTCCTATTTTACGGAAGTCTTGTTGGTACGCAGAGTTTGTTTTTTGGCTGACTAATATTTTTCCCTCTAATAATTTTTTTAATGACAGTAAAATCTGATTGGGATTTACCGGTTTAATGAGGTAGTCTGCGATTTGCCCGCCGATGGCATCTTCCATGAGGTGTTCCTCTTCACTTTTGGTAATCATCACAACGGGCACGTGAGGTTTCTGCTGTTTTATCTGCGTTAAGACCTCCAAGCCGTTCATACCGGGCATATTTTCATCCAAAAAAACAATGTCAAAATCTTCTTGCGCACTTGCACTGACGGCATCATGGCCATTTTGAACAGCCTTTACATCAAATCCTTTTTGGTTTAAAAATAGAATATGCGGTTTTAACAAAGTTATCTCATCATCCGCCCAGAGAATTTTAGGGTTTGTCATAATTGTTTAACGGTTTCAAAGTTCGTTAATGTTTAGATAAAACGAAAAAATATCCCAAAAAGTGTATTTTAGATTTTAAAATACGGAAGGTTTTTTATCAACATACAGATTGATAATCAGATATACAAAAAGTAATAGGTTGGGGTTCAGAAAGTATGATGAAAAGATTTGGTAATAAGAAATAACTTTATTGTCTATACCAGAAGTCAAACTAAGAGTTACTTGCCCTCATCACCAAAGTACAAAAATAGCTAAAAATAAGTATAAATAACTCATTACAAGCTATAAACAGAAGATTATCCAAAAAGACTACTTGCTTTTCCCAAAAACCAGAAAACCATGATGCCATGATAGCAATAATGATTCATCAACGAAATCATGGTTTTCATACTTTCTGAACCCCAACCTTTTGTACTTTTGTAGCGATAATTTATCTTATATCTAACCGGATTTATTAGTTGATGAATAACGAAGAGGCAGCCATTAAAATCACCTACTTTAGTATTGTGGGAAATGTTTTATTAGCGGTAATCAAGTGGGCAGCAGGTTTTTGGGGTAATTCTTATGCGCTGATTGCAGATGCCATAGAATCTACAACAGATATTTTTGCTTCTTTTTTAGTCTATTTAGGGTTACGATATTCCAGCCGCCCGGCAGATGAATGCCATCCGTATGGGCACGGGCGCGTAGAACCCCTAATAACATTTATTGTAGTAGCATTTTTAGTTACCTCTGCGACCGTCATAACCTATGAAAGTATTCAAAATATCCGTAACCCGCACGAGCTGCCGGAGCCTTTTACGTTAATAGTTTTAGCTGGCATCATCCTTTGGAAGGAAATTTCTTTTCAACTAGTGATAAAAAGGAGCCGCCAAATAAACAGCACCGTACTAAAAGCAGAGGCATGGCATCACCGAAGTGATGCTCTTACATCGGTAGCTGCATTTATCGGAATCTCTGTCGCCTTATTAATGGGTAAAGGATTTGAATCTGCTGATGATTGGGCAGCTATCTTTGCCGCAATATTTATCTTGTATAACAGCTACACTATTTTCCGCCCGGCATTAGGGGAAATTATGGACGAAAACTTTTATGATGATACCGTAAAAGATATTTTGAAAATTTCTACAACTGTACAAGGTGTTATTTCGATCGGAAAATGCGCTATCAGAAAAACCGGAACAAAATATCATGTGGATATTCAGGTGTTAGTTGATGCTGCTATCAGTGTAAAAATGGGTCATGAAATAGCCCATGCATTAGAGAAAAAACTGCAACAAGAAATCCCTGAATTAGCTTATATTCAAACCCACATAGAACCTTATGAAGAAGTTTTTAACCCCAAAATTATTTAACCAATATACAAATATCGAGATAAATAAGCCTCCGAATTTAGCTGTATTTGCTCTTGAGCTATTTTATAAACTACTATAATGCGTGTTTTATTAGCCCATAACTTCTTTTACATGAACGGCGGTGCCGAGGTCTTTTTTCTTGAAACAGGAAGAGTCCTTGAAAAAAATGGCCACGAGGTAGCCTATTTTTCCATCCAAAATCCACAAAATAAGCCGTCTTCTTGGGAAACCTATTTTGGAAAAGATCCTGACTATAACCAAGGAAATGTGGTATCCAAAGTACTCCGTTTCCCTAAGATGGTCTATTCCTACCAAAACAAACGGCAGTTTATAAAACTTTTAGAGGACTTCCAGCCGGATATTGTGCACGTTTTTGCCATTTATGTAAGAATTACCCCCGCAATATTAGATGCCTGCCGAGAAGAAGGTATTCCAGTGGTAATGTCTTGTAATGACTACAAACTCATCTGCCCGAACTACAAACTTTTTCATCACAATCGAATTTGCTTTGATTGCGAGGGAAAACATTTCTACCGTGCTATTCAAAACAAATGCTGCAAAGATTCATCGGTATTTAGCGTAGCGAGTGCTTTAGAATCATACATAAATCAAAATATCCTTGATATCTATCGTAAAAATGTAAAAGAATTTTTATTTGCCAGTGAGTTTATGGCTTCTCTTATTTCTAAATATTGGGGAAATACCTTTAAGTGGGGGTTACTCAGGAATCCCTATAACACACAAGAAAAACCATACTGCCCCACGAGCGGAGATTATCTCTTATATTTTGGTAGAATGGTAGAAGAAAAAGGCATTCCGGTACTTTTGAAAGCTATGCAATATGTTCCCCAAGCAAAACTTATTTTAGTAGGAGACGGCATAGAAGAAGAACTTTATAAACAGTTAGCAAAAGACTTGAACTTAACCAATGTAACCTTTGTGGGGCCTAAATGGGGGGCAGCATTAGAAGAATACTTGCAACGCGCCCGTTTTGTAGTAATCCCTTCAATTTGGCACGAAAACTTTCCCTATGTAGTAGTGCAGTCTTTTGCCTTTGGAAAAGCAGTAATAGGTTCAGACAAAGGAGGAATCCCAGAACTTGTAAAACAGGACGAATTTGGCTTGGTTTATCCCGCAATGGATAGCGAACAGCTATCTATTGCCATCAAAACGCTTTGGGAAAATCCAGAAAAATGCACCCAAATGGGATTAAATGCTAAATTATGGGTGGATTCTACATTCAATGATGAAGTTTTTTACCAAACTTTGCAGCAAATTTACAACCGAAACCTTTCATGAAGTTACGGGTTCTACTTTTAGGCGGGAATGGATTCATAGGTTCGCACCTGATTGACGCACTATTAAAGGCATCCTTTTACGTAATTGTATTGGATATTACCCCTGAACATTTTAGAAACCCAAATCCCAATGCTCAGTATTATTACGGAAACTGGAATGACTTAGAACTGCTCAAAACAGCCGTAAAGCAAAGTGATATCGTCATTCATCTTATTTCTTCCACAGTACCGGCAAGCTCTAACTCACAAATATTAAATGATACCGAAATCAACCTAACCGGCACTCTTCAGCTTGTTGAGGTGATGCAGCAATACAATAAATCTAATCTTATATTTTTCTCTTCGGGGGGAACCGTCTATGGTGAACCTACCCAATCTCCAACTCCGGAAAGCCATTTACTTCAGCCTCTTAGTGCCTATGGTCTGCTAAAAGCTACTATTGAGAGCTATTTACTATGGTATCAACGTTCTGCCAATCTAAAACCTATAATTCTGAGGCCGGCAAATATTTATGGTATTCGGCAAAGTTTCTTGAGCAACCAAGGCGTTATTGCGCATTTTTTATTTAAGATTTTACAGAATGAACCCGTAGAAATCTGGGGTACAGGCCAAGAAGTGCGCGACTTCGTTAATGTTTCTGATATAGCCAATTTGGTCGTTATGCTTTGCCAAAGCCCGTGGAAACCCGGTATATGGAACGTTGGATCAGGAAAAGGAATATCTTTACTCGAACTTATCGAGATAATAAAGAAAATAGCTGCTAAAAATGTTTCTCTATCATACATACAAAGTACATCTTCCGGTATTCGGGAGATTGTTTTAGATAGGATGGCAATTTACCGGCATTATGGCTGGGAACCGGCTATCAGCCTTGAACAGGGAATAGCAGAGCAATGGAAGTGGCTACAACAGCTACATCAAGAGCAGCCGCTACTATTTGCCTAAAAAAGCGTATTATGTGCCGATCTGCACTTATTATAGTGATGCTTTTGCAGGTTACGCAGCTATTTGCAGTTGCTCCGGCGGATTCCACAGAAAATAAGCACAAAATACGATTTCTAATTGGCCTTGACGCACGTAATTCTTTTGTAGCTGACCAAAAAGCAAGAATTGGCGGAATACGAATGGGTTTAGAACTAAACAAAAAATACCGGTTTGGGCTGGGTATCTATGGCACAGAACCCCCTGTAACCAAAGCAGTTCATGTCTATATTCCCCATAAATCTGACCCAGTACACGTTTCTGCTACCATACGCCTAAACTACTTTGCAGCCTTCTTTGAATACGTCTGGTATCAATCTAAACATTGGGAACTAAGCACCCCTCTTATTGCCGGATTAGGAACTATTTCCGTTAAGGCAATCCGCTTAGATCTCCCGAATGACCCACCTCAGCAGTTTAAAGGGATAACTTTATTGGGTGAAGCAGCTATTACCGGGCACTATAAAATCTTCCCATGGATAGGTATTGGCGGAGGTATTGGATATAGAAAACTACTTGCCAGCCCATTAGTGAGCAAAAACTTTGACTCATTTATATACATCTTGAAGATAAAGATTTTCCCAAAACCAATTTATGATGCTATTTTGAGCAAAAACAAAAAAGAATCTACTGCTAAATAGCCAAAATAATTTACAAAAAAGATTAGATAGTAGTTTGAGTTACATTAAAGCTAACTTTTGAATAGCTTGCTGCCCAACCCAAGGAGCTAATAAAATTCCATTTCTAAATAAACCATTGATATACAGTATTTTATTATCTTGATAGATAAACGGAAGTCTTGTATCTGCGGCAGGGCGTAGCCCTGACCATGTTTCCTGAATAGCTAATTCATAGACACCCGGTAGGGTTTCATAAGCCCTCCTGAGATTATCTAACATCCCTCCGGCAGTAAGAGATAGGTCGTATCCTTGATTTTCATTAGTGCTACCTACAATAATTCGGGTCTCTTTGGGCACAACATATCCGAATCCGTAACGCTTAGAACGTATCCGAATGGTTTTTTCTAAGGGAAAATTTACATTATGAGATAAACTCAGCATCTGCCCTCGAATCGGATATACGCGAGGACTTTCCGGCGGAAATAAACTAATACTAACACCAGTGGTTACAACGCAATAATCTGCCGAAAAAGCCTGCTCAGCAGAATCAACTAAAACCTTGTCATTCAGGGTTGTAAGCTGATGAACACGGCATTTTTCTATGACTTCTCCGCCTAATTCAATGATTTTTTCTGCTAAAACAATAGCTAACAATCTATTATCTACTTGTGCTTCGTTCGGGCAAAAAACCCCTCCTGAAATTCTGTTAGATAATAGTGGCTCAATATCAGTAAGTTCTGACTTGTTTAACCATTGAATAGGGACATTTTGTTTTTTTGCAAATTCATAAAATCTTCGAAGTCCTTGTGTATCTTCTGGATGCAGTGCGACTTCAATTGTTCCTGCCTGTTTGTAGCCAATATTGCCCAAGCTATCCGCCCAATTACGGTACTCTTGTAGGCACATTAACCCGATTTCTAACAAATCGGGCTCTGTAAATTCTAACTCAACGATTGGGCAAAGCATACCGCCGGATGCCCAAGTGGCACCGGAACCAATTGTATTTGCCTCCAAAATAGTTACTTTTCCGCCTGTTTTAGCCCAATAGTAGGCTACACTTAGCCCGGCAATACCAGCCCCAACGACTACTAAATGCTTAGTTTTCATATCTTTTTTTCTCTAAATCTTGTTCAAAATTGGTATCTGATATAATGTACAAAGGTCTGTTTCTTACCTGACTATTGATTCTCCCGATATATTCACCAATAATTCCGATTGTAAGTAACTGGATACCACCGATAAATGTGCTACTGATGATTTGGGATGTCCAGCCAGGAACGGCTTTTTGCCACAAAAAATAAGAAAGAAGTGCATAAATGATGATAAAAAGAGATATTAATGACACCCAAAAGCCAAAAACAGTGGCTAACTTGAGCGGTAAATCTGAAAAACCGGTAACTCCGTCCCAAGCGAAGCGCACCATTTTTCGGACTGTAAAATTTGTCTTTCCAATCTTTCGTATATCTCTTTCAAAAGGAACAAAGGTTTGTTTGAAGCCAATCCAAGCAATTTGCCCGCGTAGATATTTGTGTTTTTCAGGCATTAAGAGCAATGCAGAAACTACTTGTCTATCTATCAAGCGATAATCTCCGGAGTCTGTGGGGATATTTACGCGGGTAATTGTCCGTAAAAAACGGTAGTATAATTTTGCAGTAACTTTCTTAAACAGGGATTCTCCCTTGCGGTGAATCCTTTTGGTATAAACTACTTTAAAACCTTGCTGATATTGCTCGTAAAGTTTTGGGATTAGCTCCGGCGGATCTTGTAAATCTCCGTCAATGATCACTACTGCTTTACCTTGGCAATGCTCTAACCCAGCCATGATGGCTATTTGGTGGCCAAAGTTTCGGCTTAAACTGATGTAGCGTAGTGCAGCATTTTTTTGGGCAAAAAATTTTAGCTGCGCTAAGGAAGTATCTTGGCTGCCGTCATCTACCAATATGTATTCCACATTTAGACCAAGAGGTGAAACAGACGCATGAAGTCTATCAATAAGCTCCGGTATTATGGGAGCTTCATTGTAAATAGGTACAACTACCGATAAATCAATGATGTTTTTCTCTATTTTGTCCATCAAAACTATATCTGATACAACGTGCCAGAAGAGCAGCGAACAAATATACTGGAAAACTCAACTAAGATACATCATTAAGCCTAAACTAAGCCTGCTTTGCTTTACGGATGCGGAGTGCTTTGTGATAGATGATTGGGAATATCAATAAAGTGAATATTGTGGCGGTTACTAACCCTCCGATGATAACGATAGCTAAGGGTTTTTGGCTTTCAGAGCCGATGCCGGTACTGATAGCAGCCGGAAAAAGCCCGATTGCAGCCATCAACGCGGTCATAACAACGGGCCTTGTTCTGACACGTACTGCCTCAATAATAGCTGCGTTCAGGTCTCCCAATAAGGTTACTTGTTTATGAAACTCCGAAATAATAATAACCCCATTTTGAACGCAGATACCAAAGAGTGCGATAAAGCCAACTCCGGCTGAAATCCCAAAATTGATTCGGGTGATGTGTAGTGCCAAAATCCCTCCAATAAGCGCAAAAGGAACGTTGATTAACACATATCCGGCATCTTTGGCGTTGTTAAACATAATAAAAAGCAATACAAAAATCAAGATTAAGCTGATGGGCACAACCTGAGCTAAGCGATTACTTGCTCTCACTTGGTTTTCAAATTCACCTGTCCAGCCGATTCGGTATCCTTGGGATAGTTTTATATTGGTATTAACATTTTTTTGTGCTTCGGCAATGGTGCTGCCTAAGTCTCGTTCACGTACGGAAAATTTTACGCCGATAAAGCGCTTTGTATTATCACGATAAATGAAAGCAGGACCTGTAATTTGCTTTATGGTAGCGATTTCTTTCAGTGGTATTCTGTTTCCGGTGATGGTGGGTATCATCAAGGTTAAAATATCGTTTTCATTTTTCCTAAAGTCTTTGTCATAGCGGATTCGGATGTCAAATTTTCTTTCTCCTTCATATTTTTGGGTAGCTGTTTTGCCGCCTATGGCCATTTCAATTACGGCTTGGGCTTCTGCTTTGGTAACGCCGTAGATAGCCATTTTTTCTTCATTTAGAAGGATACTAAGTTCGGGCTGGCCGATATTTCTTAAAATTCCTACATCTTTTACGCCTTTTACATCTTTAATTTGGGCAATCACTTGGTTCGCATATTCATCTAATTTATCTAAGTCGTTACCGTATATTTTTACGGCATTAGAAGCCTTTACACCTGCGGCAGCTTCGGCCACATTATCAATAATGGGTTGCGAATAATTGTATATAATCCCCTGATATTTAGAAAGTTCATTATCCATTTCAGCAACAATTTGATCCATATCATATCCTTTTCTCCATTCATTTTTGGGAATTAAATCTACCTGAAATTGTACGAAATAGAAGCCATTAGGGTCTGTTCCGTCATTGCTTCGCCCTGTTTGCGAAAGCACGTCCTTTACTTCCGGGAATCGTTTTAGTTTATGCCTCAGTTCAGCAGTTAGTTTAACGCTTTCTGGTAGCGACATACTCATTGGAAGTTCTGCCGTAACCCACAACGCACCTTCGTTTAGCTGGGGTAAAAACTCTGTTCCAAGCCAACGGGTTGAAAATATAGTTAATAAAAAGCAGACTCCGGCTATTATGAGAGAGAGTTTCTTGTGCTTAAAAGTCCAGTTAAATGCTGTAGAAACAATATTATTGACAAATTTGGTAAAGAAGTTATGTTTTTCCTTTACATCTTTTTTTAATAAAACGGATATTAATACAGGGACTAAGGTAAGTGTAAAAATCAATGCTCCCAGTAGGGCAAAGCCAAGTGTCCAAGCTAAGGGAGAAAACATTTTGCCTTCTACCTTTTCAAACGAAAAGATTGGCAGTAGGGCTGAAATGATGATCAATTTGGAGAAAAAGATAGCTTTGCCCATTTGTATTCCGGTGGTTTTGATTAGCCCCATTTTTGCGAGGCGGTTAAACCTATCCGTACCTAATTGGTGGGCTTTTTGGTCTAAGGCCACGAAAATACCTTCTACCATCACAACGGCTCCGTCTATAATAATCCCGAAATCAACGGCTCCCAGAGAAAGTAAGTTAGCACTCATTCCCTTTATGTGCAGCATCAGGAAGGCAAAGAGCAATGCTAAGGGAATGATGACTGCAACAATTACCGTTGTTCGCCAGTCTGCCATAAACAGGAATACGATTACAGTAACCAGCACTATACCTTCCAATAGGTTATGCATAACCGTTTTGGTGCAGTAGTTCATCAGGTTATCGCGGTCATAAAAGGTTTCCATTTTTACATCAGAGGGTAAGATGTAGGTATTTAGCTCTTGTATTTTTTCTTTTACTCTGGCTAATACTTGGCTTGGGTTTTCGCCTTTGCGCATCACGATGATTCCTTCTACTACGTCATCGTTGTCATTTAAGCCGACCTGACCAACTCTGGGTGCACTTGATTCTTGAACGATAGCCACATCTTTGACTAAGAGAGGGTTGCCGTTAAAAATATCAACGGTGGTATTTTCAATGTCTTTTTTGCTGTCTAATAGGCCAATACCTCGCACTACGTAGGCTTGTCCGTTTTTTTCGATTACGTCTCCGCCAACGTTTAGGTTGGATTTGCTCACTGCTTCATAGAGTTCAAGCGGGGTTATGTCATATTGCTGTAGCTTTATGGGGTTTGCGGATATTTCATAGATTTTTTCCTGCCCGCCGAAGGCTACTAAGTCGGCTACGCCGGGCACGCGTCTTATTTCTCTGTCAATCACCCAATTTTGGATAGTTAATAGGTCTCTGGTATCCCTTCCTTTTTTACTGGTTAAGACGTAGCGAAAAATCTCACCTGTTGGGCCATAAGGCGGCTGAACTTCGGCATCTACTCCTTCCGGTAATTGAACGTTTTGTAGCTGATTATTAACTTGTTGTCTGGCAAAGAAGTCTTCTACATCATCGTCAAAGATGATTTTGATAACTGATAAGCCAAACATGGTAATGCTTCGGACGTTGGTTTTTCGCTGTACGCTGTTCATCGCTATTTCGATGGGGGTCGTAACAAAGCGCTCTACTTCTTCGGCACTTCTGCCGTTCCATTCAGATACAATGATAATCTGGGTGTTGGTAACGTCCGGAAAAGCCTCTATCGGAATTTTGATATAGCTGATGATGCCGGCAATAGCTATAATTCCTACCCAAAAGAACGTAAAGAATTTGTTTTTAAGGGAAAATGCTATTATGCTTTTGATGAAGTTATTCATAGCCTGCTTAGTCGTTTATGGCATCATAAATCAGTAATCCATTTTTTGAAATCACGGATTCTCCTTCTTTTATGCCACTTTTTAGGTAAGTTAGGTCTCCTAATTGGCGATATACCTCTACTTTTCGGGTTTCTATGTTGTGTTTATCTTTAAAAATCATGACCCAATATTGGCTTTTATCAAAGATTACGGCAGAGGAGGGGACGGTGAGCATTTGTTGGTTTTCGGAATAACTAACGGTTACGGTGCAGTTCATTTCGGGTTTTAGTTTTAAATCTGGGTTAGCTATTTTTACGCGTACTTTCATGGATTTTGTTTCAGGGTCAATGACGTTGAATATTTTGTCAATTTTTCCGGGAAAAGAAATATCGGGAAAAGCGAGGGTTCGGACAGCTACTTCATAGCCTACTTGTATTTTGGCGATGTCGCTTTCGTTTACGTTTGCCAGCACCCACACTTCGCTAATTTCGGCAATTGAGAAGATAGGTTCTGAATTATCTGAGCGGAGTTGTTCGTTTTGGCTGATTTTTTTGGATATTACGAAGCCGCTGATTGGGGCTACTACGTCAAATATGGAGCCATCTTTTAGGTTATAGATACTGTATATTTCGTTGATTCTGACCAATTCAGCCTTGGCTTTTACCAATTCTCGGTCGGCTACGGCAACGTCTTTTTCGGAGTTTAGCTTATCCAAAAATAGGTCTTTGGTAATCTGGAGGTTTTTTTCTGCGATGGCTACGTCATTGAGAGCATCTAACTTTTCTTTTTGAAATTCAGCTACTTCGCTACTTTGGATGCTGGCTAATAACTGCCCTTGCGTTACATAATCACCGAGTTCTACTTTTATGGATTTTACCACTCCCCCCACAACGGGCGTTACCCGCGCCATTCTGCTGTTATCGGCTGCAATTTTTCCAAATAGACGAATTTCATTTTTTGCATCGGTTTGAATAACCTTATAAAACTCGCACTTAGCCATCATGGAATCACTCATTGAAAAAGCGGTTGCTTTTTCTTCCGGCAATTCTTTTCTGCAACTATTTAGTAGCAATAAGCAGGTAAATAGCGTTAAATAGGTGCTAAATATGTTATTTTTCATTTTTTTAGTAAATATCTTTTCCAACTACAAGATTTAATTGCTCGGCTGAATTGACTAATTCTGCTTTTATTCTGGTGATTTCGGTTAAAACTTCATTATAGGCTTCAAAAAAGTCTATAAATTCAATGATAGATACATTCTGTTTTAGGAAGTTTTTGGTCATTCCTTTTACCGTAATTTCAAAATCTTCATTGTAGAGAGTAGTAGCTCTTCGGTATTCTGTAACAGTTTGATTGTAAAAAGTATATGTGTTTTGTAGCGTACTTACAATTTCGGTTTCCATTGCTTGGAGTTCATATTCAGTTTCTTTTAGCTTAAAATGGGATGTTTTGATGTTTCCTTGATTTCGATTCCAGAATGGCAATGGAACGGATAATCCGGTATTTATTTGGTGGTCAAAAGCGCCTCCTTTTTGGTCATAAGAAACATAAGCATTAACGTCAGGAATCGCTAATCTCTTTTGATATTGTAGGTATTGCTCTGCCAGAACCTTATCTTGTCTTTTGATTAGCATTTCCGGCCGGCTTTGCAGTGCCTCTGCCTCCATGTCTGATAGAGAAACCAATTTTATGTATTTCTTGATATCTTCTTCCGAAAACTGAAAATCAATTTTTAATTTTGTTTGTAAGAGGGTTTGGAGGTCAGCTTGTGCAGCGTAATAGCCTTTGAGTAATTCAGCTCTGTCGTTATTTAGTTTTAAATAAGCACCTTTGAGCCTTACCACATCTTTGAGCGGGATTCTGCCTTTATCTGACTGGGTTTGGTAGGTAGTGAGTAAGGTGTCTAATAAAACTAACTGTCTGTTGTATATTGATAATAAATACTTTTGCTGCCCTATGGTAAATAAATTACTGCGTAGGCGAAATTTAAGTTGTCTTACTAATTGCTGAAATTCTAATTCGGCGATAAGGGCATTGGTTTTAGCCATTTCGATTTCAGATTTTCGTTTTCCACCGAGCCGAATAAGCTGTTCAAGTTGAAGGGTTTTTTCTCCGCTCCGCCCCGCATGAAGAGGTATATTGTTGGCAATATCGTAGCCATTTATTTCTGCTGTAAGGTTCGGGTTTGGATATAGTTTTGCCTGCAAAATCTGCGCCTTTTGAGCTTCAATATTCATAGAAGAAGCAAGTAAATAAAAGCTATTCGAGATAAAAATGCTGTCAGCTTGCTGTAAATTAACCCTGAGAGTATCTTGCGCCTTAGCTAAGTAGCTAAATATAAGTAGTATGAAAAAAAGTTTTCCGTATTTGATACAACAATACATTGTAACTCTTTAATGAGCCTGCAAAGTTTGGAACTACAACCTTAAAAACCCCTTAAATCGGATAAAATTTAACTTAAAGGAATGGAAATAGTAAAAACATTGATACTGTCGTTGATTGTTTGGTAGGAAACTTTTCCTTTATGCAGGCTGATTATTTTATGCACAAGAACTAATCCTAAGCCAAATCCTTTTTTTCCTTGACTATTTTTGCCTCTAAAAAAGTGCTGAAACAGAAATTGGCTTTCTTCTTCTGAAATAATGCTGCCTTTATTAGCAAACGTAATTTGGATAAATCCGTCTTGTGCCTCAAAGCTAATCTTAGCCTTATTATCGCTGCTATATTGAATGCAGTTTAGCATTAAGTTCATAAAAGCTGATTTAAGTAGCTGAGAATTACATAAAACGGTTAAGGCATCCTCGTTTTCTGCCTGAATATATTGGATAGAAAATTGAAAATCAGGATAAATGCCTTTCAGTTCATCGGCTATATCAAAAATTTTTTCATCTACCCTGGTGCTGTTATCTTTTAAGAAAAGTCCACTTTCTATTTTTGAAAGCTCTAATAATGAATTGATTATTTCGCTTAACCTTTTGGTGTCCTCTTTTTGGGTTTTAATGAGTGCTAAGACTTTTTCTATATCCGTTTCATTTTCAATTCTTTCAAAATTAGATACTAAGATAGCGATAGGCGTTTTTAATTCATGGGAAATATGATGAATCGTATGTTTTTGAAAGGTAAAAATCTGACTTGTCTTTTGCATCAATTTATTGAATTGTTCGGCAAGAATCAAAATTTCATCTTTTGAGTACTCATGGCTAATCGGAACATACTCACTATCAAAGTTATAGCTACTGATTTGGTTGGTAATAGAAATTAATGAACGGGTGATTTTTTGGGATAAAAAGTAAGACAGCAAAACTACTGCAACCGAAATAACGACAAATGAGGCGATTAATATCATCCGCAGATAATATAGCTTTGAATACCCAAACTTGTCGTAGGCTTTACTGATGCCGAAATAAGTACTTCCCTCGTTCTCAAAATACAGCCCAACAATATCATAGCGGCCTTCTTGATTTTCGTACCATTCGTTTTTATGGGAGAGTTTGTCTAAAATAATTTTGGGATAATGAATCGGGGTATCGTCAATGCTGGAATAGATAAGGCTCTTTTGTGTATTAAAGATAAGCAGTTTTTCATCATAAAACTCATTGATAGTCAATCTATCAATCGTTTCAATTAGTTCTTTATCTGCTTTTTTGATCTCGCTTAAAAAGAATAAAGTTGATTTTATTTTTTCTTTTTGCCACCGGTGAAATTCTTCTTCGCGGTATTCTGCAAAAAGTCTGTAAATAAGGAACAGGACCACCCCGGTTAGTAAAATAGTGGTGAATGAAAAATACAGTAAAATTTTATTTCTAATCCCCATTTAGGTCTTCAAAATAGTATCCGTAGCCAACTTTTGTTTTGATGCTGTTTTTACCAAAGGGTTTGTCTATTTTATTTCGCAAGAAATTGATATACACCTCAATAGTGTTTGTGTTAGCATCTACAATACTCCCCCAAATTTCCTTAATCAGGTCATTTTTGGATACTATATCTCCCTTGTTTTCAATTAATTTCACCAAAACCTGAAATTCTCTTGGGGTCAAAATGACCTCTTTTTCTTGTCTGGTAACTTTTTTGGTAGAAAGATTTATGGCAATGTCATGACAGATTATGGTTTCTTTTTGGGTGCTATTTTTGGTATTTCTCTTGATTAATGCATTGATTCTCAGGAGTAGTTCTCGCATATAGAAGGGTTTTGTTAGGTAGTCGTCAGCACCGCAGTTAAAGCCCTGCACTTTGTCTTCTAATTCGCTAAATGCAGTCAGTATTATTATTGGAGTGGTAGTGTTGTGTAGCCTAAAGTCCTTACAAATATCGAATCCGCTTTTACCCGGCAGATTTATGTCCACCACAATACAGTCAAATGTTTCCTTTTTGAGGATTTTTGCTGCAAGCAGCCCGTCATAAAAGGAGGTTACGGTAAAGTTCTCTGCCCGCAGCAGTTCGCTGATATTTTGGTTAAGAGTGTAATCGTCTTCTATCAATAGGATTTTCACCGAGTAAATTTACAATAACTACCACAAAACTACACCGTTCTTGAAGCAAACGATGCAAAAAATGAGAATATATTTTCAAGGCGAAAAACACAATTTACGTGTAATTCATGTTGAAAAAAGCAGTTACTTTGTAACAAAGAATATTGACCATTACCTATGGTAAGGTGTGCTGTTATGGCAGTTTCCCTGCTTTTTTTGTTACCCTCGTGCCGCAACTGTGAAGATGTAACCACCGAGCCTTGGGGAATTAATTTTAGTATATTGCGTGAAGGCACTAAGACGGATATATTTTATCACGATGAAATCCGCTATTCCTTAGACTCCCTCCGTATCTACAAATGGTATGAAGACGAAAACGATACCGTAGCAGCTCCTTTTTATATCAATAACTACATCTTTATCGAAGACGACTTTGTCCAATTAGATAAACCCGTTGAGAGAAAGTTCTTAATTTATCTGCGCCACGATGACTTTGACACACTGACACTCAAATATAACGTTTATCAGGTAGGAAAATGCAAACAAGGTGTTTATGGGGATTTTGAAGCATACTACAATGGAGTTCCGTACTATACCTATGTAGATGAGCAAACATACCATTTTGACTTTTTGAAAAAACTATAACTTTACCTCAATAAGGTAGCGTTATTTTTTTAACCCAATAGCTATTCATAGCGTAAGGCTTCTATCGGGTCTAAGGAAGCGGCTTTTTGGGCTGGATAGTATCCGGAAGCAAGCCCTACAATAAAGCAAACAACGAAGCCCAGCATAATCCACTCCCAAGGAGCTAAAAAGCCACTTCCTAAAAAATAACCAATAACATTTCCGATACCTATTCCGAACAAAATGCCCAATAACCCACCAATTTGGCACACAACAATAGCTTCTGTTAAAAATTGGATCTGTATTTGCTCTTTAGTAGCTCCCAATGCTTTTCTAAGGCCAATTTCTTTGGTACGCTCTGTTACCGAAACCAGCATGATATTCATTAACCCAATAGCTGCACCCAAAAGGGTGATAACAGCAATCGCTGTGGCTGACCAAGTGAGCAACCGTAAATTCTCCATTAATGTATTTACGAAACTATCACTTAATACAATTGAGAAGTTGTCGTCATCCACAGGGCGTAAATTCCGAATAAATCGAAAAACGCCACGTGCTTTATCTACTAATACCGGCATCTCATGTGGGTTAGCTACATGAATTTGGATAATATAACTTCGCTCCGGAATAGAAAAATCCCGCGTGGCACTGGTAACAGGAAGAATACAAATCTTGTCTCCACCGCCTCCAAAGGTAGTTCCCCGTGAAGCTAATAAACCAACAATGGTATATTGTTGCTTATCTATCATGATTTTATGCCCTATCGGAGATGAATATGGAAATAACCGGTTCTTTACTTCTTGCCCAATAACCACAATACGATTTGCCTGCTGAACGTCATCAGCAGTGATAAAGCGGCCTTCCGAAATTTTATAACCCTCTACCAATAAAAAGTTTTCATCTACTCCTCTGACGGATAAATTTGGGTTGGTCTTGTAATTTTGATAAACCGCTTTTCCTGCAAAATTGACCCACGTAGTAATGTTTACAACCGCTTGGTCTGCAAATTGTTTTCGAAATCTATCTGCTTGGTAATAAGTAATTACTGAAAAATCAACACGGCGTTTCTTGCTGCCCCCAATACGAATAGTTGATTCATAATTCTGAATCTTAAAAGTATTGGAACCTAATGTAGAAAAACTTGCTTGTAACCAATACTTTACGCCTTCAATGGAGGTTAGCACGCCCACTATCGCCATGATTCCGAAAGCAATTATCAGAATCGTTATTCCGGCTCTCAGTAAGTTGGCGCGAATGGCTATTAAAGCCTGGGTAATATTCTCCCGAAATAACATCTTGGCACAAAATTAACATAACTAAAGAGCCAAATCCTTACCCAATTAGATGAGTGATTTGGATTGAACGACCAAAATAACGCTCAAACCAGTAGATTTTAATCAATCAATTTTGCCCCAAAATTTTCTTGCAGCTTTTGAAGGCTTGGGTTCTGATTAACAATATTTTGAAAACGTTCTTGTTTGGTTAAAGGTCTTTCTTTGGGAGGCACCAACTTTTCATTAACGATAATCTCTAACTCAACAGTGGGATTGTTGGTTCGGGCTTTGATAATTGTCAATAATTTTTCCCTCTCTGTAAGTAATCTATCTTTATCAATGTCTGATATAACTTCCTGCACCCAGATGTGATTTTTGATGTAGGCTCGTTCTCTAAATAGTACTGCATTTCCGAGATAGGGAGATTTTTGAGCAGCCCAACTTCTGAGTTCTGAATAGGCGTTTTCAAATAAATTTACATCAATGGGGATTTCAGCTATTCCTATTTTTTCTATTTTCTCAACTTGATTTGTTGGCTTTTCCTGAACGTGCTGAAAATCATCTAATTTGTCAGGAATTGTAAACTTCGACTTAATTGGCGATAGAGATTCTTGTTTGGGAGGCTGCGATATTTGCTGGGCAGCGGAAATGTTGGTTTCCGGTGTATTTAGTTGTTCAGTGGCTTTTTTTTTTCGATGACTGTATTTATGGCCACATCAATTGCTTGGTTTAAATAGACCAATTTGATGAGCAGTAGCTCAAGGTGGAGTCTTGTGTTTGCGGCATTGCGGTATTTTTGCTCTGAATCCCAGCATAAATTTAGTGCATTTAGCCAGAATGTTCCCGGAAAATAGCTGGTTTGCAGCATAAAACGCTTTGTTACAGTTTCTGGAAAATCTAAAATAGTAGCTGTTTTGCTACTTTGTGCGATAATCAGATTCCTAAAATGCTCCGTTAAGCCCGTCAAAAAATAATATAGGTCAAACCCCTTTTCTACAATTTGATTGAGCGTTAGTAAAGCAGTTTCATGGTCTTGGTTTTGAATGGCATCTACAATTCGGAAGTAATAATCATAATCTAAGATACTTAGGTTTTCCAAAACCATTTCATAGGTAATATTTCTATTACTAAAGTTCACAATTTGGTCAAATAGAGAGAGTGCATCTCTGAGGGCACCGTCTGCTTTTTGGGCAATCAGGTGTAGGGCTTCAGGTTCTGCCGGAATATTTTCTTGGGCTGCAATATTTTGCAAATACGTTGCCATTTCATTTACACGGATTCGTTTAAATTCAAATTTTTGGCAACGGGACAATATTGTAGGGAGTATCTTTTGCTTCTCGGTAGTTGCTAAGATAAAAATGGCGTGCGGCGGGGGTTCTTCAAGGGTTTTTAAAAAAGCGTTGAACGCTGCCGTTGTGAGCATGTGCACCTCGTCAATGATATAAACGCTCTTTGAACCCTGCTGCGGAATAACCCGTAGCCTTTCAATGAGATTCCGAATATCTTCAACGCCGTTGTTGGAGGCCGCATCTAACTCAAAAATACTTAAGGAACGACCCTCGTTAAAGGTTTTACAGGACTCACACTCATTACAAGGTTCACCGCTATTACTTAGTTGGCTGCAATTAACAGATTTGGCTAAGATTCGGGCACAAGTCGTTTTGCCCACTCCACGAGGGCCACAAAATAAAAACGCATGAGGTAACTGCTTTAAAAGTAAAGCGTTCCGCAAAGTGTTGGTAACATGACCCTGACCTACAACAGTCTCAAATGTGCCCGGGCGATACTTTCGGGCAGAAACCACAAATGATTCCACAAAACAAAAGTATTAGAGTATCACCGGAATTAGCACATGAAGTTATGAACGAAACCCGAAAAGTATGATTTTGGACTATGTGAATTAATGAATTCTATAAACAAGCGCAACTGCATGGGCGCAAATTCCTTCTTTTCTGCCCTCAAAACCCAATCTTTCCTGTGTCGTTGCCTTAATAGAAACCTGACCCGGCTGAAGGCCACAACAATCTGCGATAACCTGCTGCATATCAGTGATAAATGGATTAATTTTAGGCTCTTCGGCTATGATTGTAGCATCAATATTTCCAATGGCGTAATTCAATGCCGCTACTTTGCTCACGCAAGTGCGCAGTAAAAATGTTGAAGCAATATCTTTCCAGCCAGAATCAGTGTTTGGAAAATGATAGCCAATATCTCGTAATGCTAACGACCCTAAAACAGCATCACAAATGGCGTGCAGCAGTACGTCAGCATCAGAATGGCCGTCTAAACCCAGCGAAAAGGGAATCTCAACGCCACCCAAAATCAACTTTCGACCGGAAACTAACCGGTGAACATCGTAGCCAAAACCAATCCTAAATGGAAAACCTGTTTCAGAAATCATCATGACTCTAAATCTTGAACTGTGCCGATATTATTTGAGGATAGTTCCGGTTCTGTTGTCTCTTCCGCCGGATTGTAAGGATATACTTCCACAATTGGGCTTTTTACAACTTCGGTTATTTCATATTCTAAAGTAGTACCTTGTAGTTGGTCTGTAATTCTATCATAGACCTGACGAATATCCGCAGCATTAAGCAACACTAATTGCTGCACACGATTTTCCTTGCCGGTAGCTTCATCATAAGTTTTGTACACAATTTTACAACGATACCAAAAGCCGATGCCTTCATAGGGAAATATTTCTTGGTATTTGGTTTTTGAAACTCCGGTAATCACAAATTCGGATATTGTAGGGCTAAGTTCCGCATACACACGCGCTTCTGCATCCGAAAAAGAAACAGAATCCATGAGAAAATGCTCCGTTACCGGCCGAATACCCTTCCCCTCAACCTCACGCAGATAACGAACCTTACTTAAATACCAAGTAGCCATACTATAAACACTTTTATCGCTTGCAAAACTATTACCTATGACGTGATAACGAGAAAATCATTATCTACAAAATATAAACAATAAAATTAAGCTGCAATTTTAACTGTAAATAAAATTTACTGCCAAAAAAACACCCAATAAAGCCCCTTTTTTAAACACTATATTGGTAGTTAAAATAATTTTATGAATAAAATTATTTTTATTCATAAAAATTTATTTAGAATACAAAAATAATAATTTTAGTAATAATCTGATTTTAATAATTTATTATTAAATTTTAAAACTATTTAAAAATATTTTTCTATCTAAAAAGAGATAAACTATCGGGTTTTAATAAGCCAAAATTATATTTTGTTCTTTAAAATAGTTGTTTCTAATATTTATTTTTGTATTTTTGCGGTGTCATTTAATTTTTAGATAACAAGTATGTTAAAAACAGAAGTATTTCCATACAAAGTAAAGGATATTACTTTGGCAGATTGGGGCAGAAAAGAAATTCGGTTAGCTGAAGCTGAGATGCCTGGTTTAATGGCTATTCGTGAAGAGTACAAAGCGAGCCAGCCGCTCAAAGGTGCACGTATAGCCGGTTGTTTGCACATGACTATCCAGACATCTGTTTTGATAGAGACCTTACGGGACTTAGGCGCAGAGGTTCAATGGTCATCTTGTAATATTTTCTCTACCCAAGATCATGCGGCTGCTGCTATTGCTGCTGCCGGAATCCCGGTATTTGCATGGAAAGGTATGACTATCGAAGAATACGACTGGTGCATTGAACAAACCCTCTTTTTTGGCCCAGATAGAAAGCCGCTCAACATGATTTTAGATGACGGAGGCGACCTATCTAATGTTGTTTTAGACAAATATCCAGAGCTAATTCAGCATGTTCGCGGGATTTCCGAAGAAACTACAACGGGTGTGCTGCGCCTACATGAGCGCGAAACCAAAGGTACTTTACCGCTACCCTGCATTAACGTTAATGATTCCGTAACCAAATCTAAGTTTGACAACAAATACGGCTGCAAAGAAAGTTTAGTAGATGCTATCCGCAGAGCTACCGACATCATGATGGCCGGTAAAGTAGCCGTCGTTGCCGGATACGGAGATGTAGGAAAAGGTTCTGCCGCTTCATTAAGAGGTGCAGGTGCCCGAGTTATCGTTACAGAAATAGACCCAATCTGCGCGCTTCAAGCTGCTATGGACGGTTATCAGGTTCTAAAAATGGACAAAGCAGCCCCACTTGCTGACATCATCGTTACCGCCACCGGAAACAAAGACGTACTTCAAGAACGCCACTTCAAAAGCGTAAAAGACAAAGCTATCATCTGCAACATCGGCCATTTCGATACCGAAATTGACGTAGCTTGGCTTAATACCCATTACGGACACACCAAAATAACCGTAAAACCACAGGTAGATATTTACAACGTTGAGGGAAAAGAACTTATTCTATTGGCAGAAGGTCGCTTGGTAAACTTAGGCTGTGCCACCGGACACCCTTCTTTTGTGATGTCTAACTCTTTCTCTAATCAAGTACTTGCCCAAATAGAACTCTGGAACAACCACAAACAATACGAGAAAAAAGTTTATACACTTCCGAAACATTTAGATGAAAAAGTAGCCAGATTGCACTTAGCTAAAATTGGTGTAGAACTTGATACCCTTACTTCAGACCAAGCAAGCTACATCGGAGTTCCGGTAAGTGGCCCCTTTAAATCAGATACTTATCGCTACTAATAGCTAAAAGTAAGTTTTAATTCACGTAAAAAAAACGCTCATAAGAGTGGCAGATTTTAAAATCCGCCACTCTTAATATTTAGAAGTTTTGTTACAGCCAGTAATGTTATAGACAGTGAAACACCTATAACTGAATGTTTCTCAATATAATTCTATCTTAAAACCTGCTTTTTGTACAATTTCCATTATTTGCTCTTGGGTGAGTTCGCTGGTTTTTACCGTGAGTATTTTTTCTTTTGCGGTTGTATCTACTTTCCACTCAAAAATACCCTTTGCGCCATCCAAATGAGGCTTTACGGATGACACACAGCCCCCGCAGTTAATATTTGTTTTAAATCGAAATTCTCTGTTTCCCATTACATTACAAAATTATAGATTAGCTAAAATTAGGATATATAGCTCTTTAGCTTTACTACAAAAGTAACTAAAAGCCAGTTCCCATTGAGAGAGTTACTATTTCTATATTTTATTGATTCCCAATATTGTTTTGTCTTTTTAACTTTGCCGTTACCTTTTAGGTATGTATAGTATTGGGATTACAGGCGGGATTGGCAGTGGTAAATCATTGGTTTCTATTATTTTGAAGTCAATTTCTTATCCGGTATATGATGCAGATGCTCGGGCAAAATGGCTTAGCAACCACCATCCGCAGGTTCGAGAACAGTTATTTGTGACTTTTGGAGAAAATGTATTTGACGGACAAGGAACTTTAAACAGAATTTGGTTAGCCCAACAGGTTTTTTCAAATCCTGAGAAGCTAAAGTTACTGAATCAGATAGTGCACCCCGTAACGATAGCGGATTTTGAAGATTGGAAACGAGAGCAATCCGAATTAGGTAAGATTTTGATTTTCAAAGAAGCAGCTATTTTATATGAAGCCGGTGCCAATTCGGGCGTTGATTCTGTGTGGGTCGTATATGCCCCACAACGTATTCGTATTCAGCGGATTAAAACCAGAGATAGCCTTTCAGAAGCAGAAATCTATCTTCGGATAAACCGCCAAATTCCAGACTCAGAAAAGATTTATCGAGCAGACTTCACCATCTATAATGATGGGAAATCCCTTATTTTACCTCAAATTTATGATGCTTTACAGATAGAATTTCAAAAAATTACTGGCAATCAATAACTTATAAGTAGTTATTGTGTTTTTTCAACAGAAAAAACTGTTATTCTTTCAGAATATTGTTGTAGTTATTGAGATTTGAGGGGTCAATTTGGGTCATTATCCGAAGAAATTGTTGTTTTTCTCCGGGAGTAGCTTTGCTGAATATTCCGATAAGTTCTTGGCTTTTGGTTTCATTAAATACCTGAACGAAATATAGGTTTGGGTTTTGGATAAATAACTTTTGTAGGTCAAGTAAAGCATCTAATATTTTTGATCGGCCTAAGTTTACATCGTTTTCCATTTTATCAATTCCTTCTCGATGGTATTTATAGAGAATACCATGAATTGCGGCGTAAGAATTATTGGTTAAATTTTCCAGAAACCAATAACGGTTTCTATTTTGGCCGTCATCAGCGGCACGCCAGCCTCTTTCGGATGAATTATTGGCCAAATTAACGATGTTTCGGCAGCGTTCAAAATAAGGACTTCCGCCTTTAAGGGACATACAGTCATAATCTGCTGCCAAAACTAAGTTGGCATAGAAATTCAGAATGGATGTTAGATTATTGAGATACGTATTTTCTGAGTATTCTAAGACCTGAAACGGCACATAGTTTACCCTAAAGTCTTTGTCCATCAAGTTAAAAATGACAGTTTCATAGGTGCTATTCAGGGCAGGGCGTATAACCTGAACTTGGATAGTTCCTTCAAATCGGTCGGATGAGGGAAGCGCGGTAATGGTTATGGTAAAAGAGCATTTTATTTTTTCGTATTCGTCATAGCGGTCGTTGGTCCAGCGGCGGTTATTGATATATTGGGTAATATCTTGCTGAAACTGAGTGAATACAGACCTATCAACTCCTTGAATATTTGGTGTGAGTACGTTTACCCGGCAGTTTAGTTCTTGGGCAAAAGCATTATGAAAGCTAACTACCGCCAACAGAAGAAACTTAATCCAAGTTTGTGATTTCCAAAAGAATTTCATAAGCTAATTTTTGTTTGGAATCTACTGAAAATGATTTACTTATATTACTTGGAAATAGTAAAGTTACTGCATTTGTATCGTATCCGAATCCGGCGTTGGGGGTGTTGAGGGAGTTTAGTACAATCATATTTAGGTTTTTTCGAATCATTTTTTCGTGAGCGTGTTTTATTTCGTCTGTCGTTTCCAATGCGAACCCGATTAGCTTTTGGTTTGCTGGTTTATGTTGGCCTAAGTGTAGCAAAATATCTGGGTTTTTAATGAGTCGGATAGTCCATTCGTCCTGATTTTTTTTTACTTTTTGGGTTGCTGTTGTTTCCGGTCGGTAATCTGCTACTGCGGCGCACATGATGATGATGTCATATTGATTTTGCTGTGTTGTAACAGTTTCAAACATTTCTTGGGCTGTTGTAACTTGCTGGTGGTTAATATTTTTGGGTATTTTTAGGGTTACTGGTCCGGAAACCAACGTAACTGCTGCGCCTAAGTTTCGGGCGGCACGGGCTAAGGCGAAGCCCATTTTCCCGCTGGAATGATTTGAGATAAACCTAACTGGGTCTAATGATTCTTGGGTTGGCCCAGCGGTTATCAGTATTTTTTTAGCGGTAAGCTTATGGTCAGCAAGAATTTGTTCTAATTGTTCGATAATATCTTCGGGTTCTGCCATTCTGCCTGCGCCTTCTAAGCCGCTTGCGAGGTAGCCTGTTTCCGCATCTATAATGGTGCAGCCGCGTTGTGTGAGTTCTGCTAAATTTGCTTGTGTTTTGGGGTGGTTGTGCATTTCTCTATCCATAGCCGGCGCGATAACTACCGGAGCTTGGGTAGTATAACAAACGGCAGAGACGGCATCTTCACACAAACCGGTTGTTATTTTCGCTATTGTATTGACGGTGCAGGGGGCTATTAACACTACCTCTGCCCAAAGCCCTAATTGAACGTGGTGAGACCAACTGAATTGGTCATCCCACAAGTCCACCATCACCGGCTCACGGGTCAACGTGCGAAATGTAAGTGGTGCAATAAACTTGGCGGCTGCGGATGTCATCACCACCCGAACTACTGCACCAGCCTGCTGCAATAAACGAACTAAAAATACAGACTTATAGGCAGCTATGCTGCCAGTAACTCCCAATACAACACGCTTACCAGCTAACACAAGTTACAGCTCCGTTACTTCTATCTTGTTATCTAAAAATTCACGCAGCGCAATTAGGGTAGGCTTTGATAACCCCTCATAAAACTTAGAGATTTCAATTTGCTCTCTATTTTCGGAAATTTCCTCCATACTGTCTCCAGACGGGGCAAAGTCAGATAACTTCTCCATGAGTTCTGCCTTCATTTTGCTTGAAACTTGATTTGCCCGCTTTGCAATTATAGTTACAGACTTGTAGATATTGTCTGTTTTTGCGGTAAGTTCCGTTAAATTCTGTGGGGAGATTTTCAGTAGTTCCTCTTTCATAAACCGCAAAGTTAATAATTATCGGAATAAGTCAATTAAACTTTCACAAAAATCTGATTATTAAGTAATTATGTATTAAACGATTTTAAAAACCTACTCTGTCAGTAAATATTTAAAATATCTTTTGGGTTCGTGATACATTTTGAGGTAATAGTTTCCTGGAGGATATTGGCTGATATTAACACTTCCGTTAGCGTGCCCTGTCGGTTCTTTTTTTAATAAAACTTGCTTCATCACTTTTCCTGTTTCATCTTCCAGGCTAATTGTGTAATCTTGTTTTTTTCTTATAATATACAGATAATCATATTGTTTTGTTTGCGGGTTGAATTTTGGTATTCCCAAATGGAAGTCTTCTATTGGCGGCTGCGTTTCTGGGCAAATGATTGGAGAAATTTGTTTTTCGTAGTTTTTAGAGATTCTAACGATGCGAAAACAGTAGCGAACGCCGGGTGCAGAGCCTGCCTTACCGGGAATCAAGTTGAAGAATCGTTTTTTTTCTGCCGTAATTTCCTGCGGAATATGAGCCGCCGTAATCTCCCAAAAACCAAGCATAGTATCTGTGGTTACTTCCAACAAATAGTATGCAATATCTTGTATTTCATTATCTTGTATCAAAAATTGGGTGTAGTTATTTAGAAATTCTGTTTGGTAGTTGGGTTGCCAGCCGGCTGTTGGGTTATCTTGAAAGTCATATTTAAGATATTGAAGGTCTGCCGGAGTTACGTTGGGATGTAGGGGAGAATTTAGGTAAATGGAGAAATCGCAAATGGTGCCGTCAAAACCATCTAAGTATAATAAGTAGCTTGTTTGCGGCTTTAGTGCAGCAAATAATTTAATGGTGTCTGTTGATTCTAAATTAGAGCAAGCAAGATATTTATGCTGTTGATTATGACAAGTAAGATTTTCAATAAGAATTGCCTGCATTCCGGCAGGGGTATTACAGAGATGATGTACAATGGTGATTTCTGCAAACAAGTGATTTCCAGAGCTAAAACGATACCACAGGTCGTTTTCAAATGTTTTAATACAGGAGTAAGGGATTGCTTTGGGGGTTTCTATAGCTGGGCCAACAGTAGCAAATTCATTGGATTCATGCCAACGCCATTGACCAAACTCTAAGGGAACTGCCTGCGCACAACGGTCATGTGCTGGGGGCTTCCGCGTACGAACAGTATCAAGTCCTTTATCTAAAATACCTTGACAATAAATCTGTTTGCCAAAACAGATAAAACACAGCCAACAAAATATTATACGCACATCAAGCAAAGATAGCTCTACAAATGTAATGATTTAGAACCTAAGATTAATTGTGGTTCGTTCTGGCAATACTACAATAATTTTTAATTTAAACATATAATTATCAATAAATTACGTGTTTAGAAATTGGGGGAGCTGTTGATTTTCGTATATTTATCCACAGTACACGACAAAAATATAATTTTTGGAGATTGGCAGAGTAAATTTTCAGTTAGGGGTTCAGAAAGTATGATGAAAAGATTTGGCAATAAAGACTAAGTTTATCGTCTATATCAGAAGTCAAACTAATGGTTATTTGCCCTCACATTACCAAAATACAAAAATATTTGTAAAAAAATATAAATAACTCATTACAAGATAGAAACAGAAGATTTGTGAGGAATGCTACTTACTTTTCCAAGAAAACAGAGAACCATGATGTCATGATAGCAATAATGATTCACTAACGAAATCATAGCTTTCATACTTTCTGAACCCCCAAAAAAGAATTGACTCCAAAAATTTAATTTTATTGATAGCATCAAAAATAATCCTATATTTGCACCCGAATCAGGCACTCGTAGCTCAATTGGATAGAGCATCTGACTACGGATCAGAAGGTTAGTGGTTCGACTCCTCTCGAGTGTACAAATCATTCAAAAGCCTTGAAAGAGTTTCAAGGCTTTTGAATTTATTTTTTTACTAAAAACCACATCTAAACCATTCGTCATACCCTGCGAATCTTTCCCTATTTCAAAAATCATCCCTTACAATATCTGTGGCATAATTTCGTTTTACAAAAAGTTTAAAGTGGTCTTTTTTTTAGGGTACTTTTAACTACTTTTGCTTCTCAGTAATAGAGAGGCGTTTTGCGTTTATCTTTACTTTATACGTAGCTAAAAGGTGTTCCTTTCCCTAACAAAATCATACTTTCTAAACCACAGCCAAACTGTGAAATATAGAGTTCCAATAATTATTATTTGGTTTATAGCTTGCTCCGTAAACCTCAATTTTTGGGTATTTGCGCAATTACAACCTATTGGAGCATGGAAATCTTATCAAACACACCGGCAAGCGCGGGATATTTGTGTGCGTGGACAATACATATTTGCGGCAACAGACGTAGGAATTGTTCAATTAAACACCTTAGACACAAATGATTATCAGCGATTTACAAAAAAAGATGGCTTCTTAGGCGACTATCCCTCTGTAATGCTTTATGATGATGTTCATGATTATGTCTTTGTAGGCTATCAAAACGGATTAATTCATTACTTCCGCAACCCAAGCCAAAAAATTTACTCTATTAGGGATATTTTTTTAACCAAAAATTTTAACACTAAAAAAATCAATTCTATTCTGGCTTCAGGCGATTATTTATACATAGGAACATCCTTTGGTGTAGTTGTTTATGATTTCAAACACAAAGAAACACGTTATACATATCTGAAGGTGGGAAATAATGACGAGGCACAGGAAGTTACGTCATTAACAATATTTCAAGATAGATTATGGATTTCAGTTTCGGGAGGGCGAGAACCGGGCATTTATTCTGCACCCTTAGCTGCTCCAAATTTAGCTGACGCTTCGGTATGGCAACTTGAAAATGGTAAATACGGCTTGCCTACCACAGGCGCATCTCGGTGGATTACTACTTTTAATAACTATATCTTCGTACATATTGGAGACTCTCTTTTTGCAAGATCCGATAGTATTTGGAATACCATTAATAATCAATACCTTAATACAGGTTATTACAAATTTATGCGTGTTTCTGGAAATAATTTGTATTTAGTTTTTAATGATATGGTTATTCAATATGCAACCACAGGTTCCATCAAGATATATTCATCCCAGATACCAGCAGCGGCAGTAGAAGCCAACAACGTAATATGGATAGCTGATTTTGCACAAGGTATTGTTGGGTATGACGAAAATAGCCGAAACCTATATTATACTGCTCATGAACCACTTACAAATAATAACTGTAATAGAATTGAAGTAGCTAATGGCGAATTATACATTGCTCCATTAGGGCATAACGCAAATTATAAACCTTCTTATGACTATTCCGGTTACTATTACTACAATATCCGTAATGCAGAGTGGAAGATGGTCAGAACTGACCTTTTAGATCCTGACCCTGAAAAAGTATTCCATAGTTACGCCCGCATAAGCACACGCCCCGGTAGCCGTGAAACATGGATGGGAACTTTTGGAGGCGGTATTTCTATAGTCCAAAATGGAAATAATTGGATAAGAAGCCTCACTTCAGCAGACGGGCTACCTATTACCGCAAACAACCCAAAAGATGTTCGTATTTCAGGAATAGCATTTGACGGACGCGGAAATACTTGGTTATCAACTTACTTCACCCCTACTCCACTTTCTGTAATTACTCCCAATAACCAAATTTACAACTTTCCTTTTCCAACATTTGATAATCCGTTGTTTACTCAGCTTACTTTAGACAGTTACGGTACTTGCTGGTTAGTAAACCGTGATAAAGGAGTAGTCGTTTTTAATGATAATAAAACCCCCAATAATACTGCCGATGATAAAGTCCGTGAACTCAGAACCGGAACCGGAAAAGGAAACCTACCCAGCGATAACGTTAATCGTATTGTTCAGGACTTAGACGGCAATATGTGGGTCGCTACCAATAAAGGGGCAGTCGTTTTCTATAATCCTTCAGAAATATTTAAAGTAAATACTACAATAAGTGATGCTTCTTGTCCGATACTGAGTAGCCGATGCCTGTTGCGAGATGAAAATGTCCGCGCTATCGCTATAGACGGAGCAAACCGAAAATGGCTGGGTACCGAAAACGGGATCTTTGTCGTTAGCCCAGACGGCAATGAACAAGTAGAAATGTTTAACATAGACAACAGCCCCATTCCCTCAAATGAAATCTTAGATATAGCGATTGACCAAGAAACCGGAGAAGTTTTTATTGCAACTGGCTCTGGAATAGTAAGTTATAGAGGAGAAGCAAGCCTTAGCTCCGGAAATAGCGAAAATATCTTTATATTTCCTAACCCCGTTAAAGCAAACTTTGACGGGTTAATTGCTATTCGAGGAACAGCCTCCAATGCTATTGTTAAGATTATATCTATAACGGGACAAGTTGTAGCTCAACTAACTGCCTTAGGAGGGCAAGCTGTGTGGGACGGAAAAGACTATCAAGGGCATAAAGCCGCACCCGGAATTTACCTTGCGTTGGTATCGCTACCTTCCGGTGAACAAGCCGGCATCTCTAAGTTTGTGATATTAAGTGCAGAATAAAACTACGGCTCTACAACGATTTCCTCGTTAGTTTCATCAAAAAAACGCACCATCGTAATTGGAAAGGCAGGTTCTTCCAGAATTTGAATCCATTTCCCGTATTTTAAAAACCATCGAAGCCTTCGGCTAATAAAACCTATTTTGAAATAGCTTGCTAAATAAGGATTTAGCTTTATCGTTAGTTTAGTATATTTACCCTGCCTGATTAGAAAATCCAGTGTTTTCTCAATTTCATCACTTATTAATATCGAAGATTGAATCTGGCCGGAGCCTTGACAAGATGGGCATATCTCAGTAGTTTCGATATTTATTTGCGGTCGAACACGTTGCCGAGTAATTTGTACTAAGCCAAAACGGCTCATTGGCAAAACAGTATGTTTTGCTCTATCCTGCTTCATTTCAGCCTCTATTCGGTCAGTGATCATAGTCCGAAAGTCGAGGCTTCGCATATCAATAAAATCTATTACGATAATTCCGCCCATATCTCGGAGGCGTAACTGCCTTGCGATTTCTACCGCAGCTTCTATATTGATTTTGAGAATAAAATCTTCCGGATTTTCTTCCTGAATACGGGTGCTGCCGCTATTTACATCAAAAACGTGCAAGGCTTCGGTATGTTCTACCACCAAATATGCCCCACTTGGCAGCGGAACAATCCGCCCAAAAGAAGTTTTAATTTGCTTCTCTATACCTAATTGCTCAAATAGCGAGGTTTTAGTTTTGTATAGTTTAAGCAGCTTTAAGGTTTGTGGATGGTGGTCTTTCAGGTAGTTGCTGATTTCTTGATGGGATTGCTGGTCATCTGTAATGATAGAATCAAAGCCGACACTAAGCATATCGCGCAGCAGGCTGTTGGTTCGTGAAATTTCACTATGAACCTTACACGGAGGTGTACTGTTGGCAATAGCCGAAACAATAGCTTGCCATTTTTGCATCAGGTGCTGAATATCTTGCTGCAAAAGCTCTGCTGTTACATTTTCAGAAGCCGTTCTGGCTATAATACCGAAGTTCGGAGGACGAAGTTTCTCTAATATCTTCTTAATTCGGTTTTTTTCAGTAGGATTTTGATATTTTTTGGAAACATTAATATGCTGGGCAAATGGAATTAAAACTAAATATTGCCCTGCCAAAGATAGCTCTGCGCTTAGTCTGGGGCCTTTGGTAGATATTGCTTCTTTGGTAAATTGAACTAAAATAGACTGATTATTTTTTAACGCATCTGTTATTTTACCGTTTTTGTCTATTGGTTCTGATAAATTTACGTCCTGTAAATGTGCATTTTGGGTATTTTTACCCATTGCCAGCTTTGTGAAGTTCTGAATATCAATAATCTGTGGCCCTAAATCAGGATAATGTAAGAATCCATCTTTTTCATATCCAATATTGATAAAGGCAGCGTTTCGCCTATTATCAGCTCTACGAACACGACCTAAAAAAATATCTCCAACAGAAAACTGGGAATTACGGGATTCCTGGTGTAGTTCAACTATTTTTTTATTTTCTAATACAGCAATACGAATCTGATCATTGTCAGACGTAACAACAAGTTCTTTCATGGAAATAATGGTAATAGTAATTTTGGGGAATAAATTCCCCAAAATCAGTTGCTACTACTTCTGTTTCTTTTTATGTCTATTTTTTCTGAGGCGTTTTTTGCGTTTATGTGTTGCAATTTTATGTCTCTTACGTTTTTTACCACACGGCATAATGATAATGGGTTAAATTGTTAATGTGTAAAATTTTAAATACTTTGAATTTGCTGGTTAATTTGTTGCGCTAATTCGGGCGCTGGGTGTAATGTAGTGGCTTTTTGCCAAGCAAGTTTAGCTTGTTCTGTATTTCCAAGTGCTTTATAGATATTTCCGAGCCAGAAGTATGCTATTGCCTGACGGGCATCTGCCTGAATTGCTTGTTGGCAACGTTTTAGGGCTTTTTCATATTGGTTTGTTTGGTACGAAAAAATAGAAAGTTCTAAATTTGCCTGAAAATGCTCTGGATGTTTATCTCCAAAGGCTGCTAATTCCTTGATTCCTTGCATAACTATTGTTGGATTTTCGGATTTAGCCATAGCCACCCATTTGATTACCATAAAGTTATCTTTTTCATTACCAGATAGTTCTGCTGCGGCAAGCGAAGCATAGTCAATTGTATGTTGGTTAAAATATCTATATAGCAATGAATCTTGGGCTATTTTGGGCAGTTGATAGGAATCCATAAAGCGGATGGCAAGTTTAGGGAGTTCTATATGGTGTTCTTCCCATAGTTTTTCTTGTAGTAAAGCGGCGCAATCTGGTCGGTCTGATCCTACAAAAAACGCAGCAAATTCTTGTATTAAACGAATTTTGCTACTTTCATCTAACTCTGAATATCTTTCCCACTTTTGTAGGAACGCCTTATAAACAGTCTGTTGTTCTGAAGAAGCTATGAACTCAGGAATCCGGGTAATTATTGAATCAGACTTTGCCTGAGGCGTAGCTGAAGCTGACGGCACAGTAACAGCTGCCGGCTTCATATTATTTGTCAAGACCTTTCTATCTACCGATAACAGTCCTAAAAACAACAAGAATCCTGCTGCAATTAAGCTAAAATGTTGCCATGTCCAACGGCCAGCACTATCCTGCACAGCGCAAACAACTATCCTTTCTTATCTTCCTTCTTAGCAGGACGCTGCTTATCTTCCACTTTTGTGCTGCTTTTGATTTTTGAGCTTTCTTTAACTTTCTTCACAAATTCTTTTGAAGGTTTAAAACTTGGGATAAAGTGCTCCGGTATCAATATAGTTTTCTTTTCGGATATAATTCGGGCGGGTTTAGCGGCTCTTCGTTTTATGATGAAACTACCAAATCCTCGCACATAAATGTTATTTCCATCTACCATAGAGTTTCTCACGACCTTAAAAAAAGCCTCCATAACTGATGATACATTAGGTTTGTCAATTCCCGTCTTATGGGCAATTTCTTCTATAATGTCTGCCTTTGTCACGTTATTATAATAAATTTATAAATTATTCTTTACTGTTTTGAGTGCACAAAAATACAAAGTGTTTTGGAAAAACAAACAATTCAATGAGTTAAAGTAAATTTTCTACTGTTTTTAATAAATAATTGGTAATTTCAGATACTTCGCCTACGCCGTTTATGATATGTAGTTTTTCTTGGTTTTTGTAATAAGTGGCAACGGGCAGGGTTTTTTGCTCATATTCCTGAATCCGTTTCGTAATTGTTTCGGGTGTATCATCTGGGCGGTTTTCAAGTGTTGCTCGTCTCAAAAGCCTATTTACAAGTTCATTTTGAGGAACATTTAATTGAAGCATTGCAGTAATACTTAATTTATTTTCTGTTAGCATTTTATCTAATGCTTCGGCTTGCGCAACCGTGCGTGGAAATCCGTCAAAAATAAAGCCTTTGGCTGATTGGTATTGGCTTATTCGCTCTTGAATCATGCCGATAACAATTTCATCTGGGACGAGTAATCCCGCATCCATTAAAGACTTTGCTTTTAATCCAAGTTGGGTTTTATTAGCTACTTCTGATCGCAGAATATCTCCTGTAGAAAGGTGAACCAAGTTGTATTGCGCAATGAGTTTTGCAGATTGGGTTCCCTTTCCAGCACCCGGAGGGCCAAATAGAACTAAATTTAACATGATGCAGATGCTAATAAAGGCCACAAAGATAGGGGATTGTTGGCTACACACATCTTATCTATAAAAAAAAATTTGACTGTATCATTCCGATTTGTATCTTTGCGGCATTGCTTAGGCGGCTTATGAAACTTCGTATTTTATTTATTAGTTTATTTTTTATCGTTTATTACCATAGTTTCGGCCAGTTTACGTTAAAGTTGGGGGGGTATTTAGAGGGGTATTCTGGCGTTACTTATGGCTTTTTTGGTAATTTAAAAAAGGACTTAACCACACCTTCTTTTTTGACGGATAGCGTAACCAAATTACCGGCAGTAGGTAGTTATTACGGTGGTGGTTTTAAATTTTTGGTGGCTAAAAAAATTATTCTTGGCTTATACGGAGTTGGGTCTGCACATACACCTGCCGAAGGAAAAAGAGGTCAAGCTAAGATGTACACTACATTATGGGGCGGCCAAGTAGGTTTCGCAGTAAAAAACACAAACCGTTGGCTTTGGTATCCTTATGCAGGTTTTTCAGTAGGAAAATCTACTTTAAAGCTCAGTAATTATGACAACCAATCTGTTGTCTTTGGAGAAAACCAAACCATAGAGCGAGCCAAAACAATTGAATGCACTACTACCAGCAGCGTGGTTGATTTAGGATTCAGTTTTCGGCATCTTAGCAGAAATTCCGGTGGGCTTATTTTGGGTGTTGATGGTGGCTTTTATCTAAGTCCGGCAAAAGGAACTTGGAGCGGCCCCGTTGGAGCAGTAAGTGGCGTAAAAGGCTCTTCTTTGAATGGAATTTATCTACGTGTAACCATTGGAGCCGGCCTATTCTCTATAGAATCCTCATCAAAACCACCTACCGAAGACGAAAAACCGGCACAAGAAAATCCGGCTAATGAAGAACCTAAGCAGTAAACTCTTACCTCTTTGAAATAGCAAGCCAGCATAACTTCAAGCCGGCATAAATACAAATGAGTAAGCTATCAGTTATAATACCCGTCTTTAACGAAGGAGCTACAATTCATCTTATTTTAGACAAAATCAAATCCGTAGAGTTAGCTAATCAAATAGAAAAGGAAATCATTCTAATAAACGATTTTTCTACTGACAACACCGAAGAGGCTATCAATCAATATATTGCTAATAATCGTACTTTAAATATTCAATACCATAAACATTCGGTTAATCAGGGAAAAGGAGCCGCATTAAGAACCGGTATTTCTAAGGCAACGGGAGATTTTTTAATTATCCAAGATGCTGATTTAGAGTATGATCCAGAGGAATATAATCTACTATTGAAGCCAATCATAAATGGATTTGCTGATGTCGTTTATGGTTCTCGGTTTATGGGTGGAAAACCACATCGGATTTTATTTTTTTGGCATACCATTGGAAATAAATTTTTGACTTTTCTATCCAATATGTTTACCAATCTGAATTTAACAGATATGGAAACGTGTTATAAAGTATTTAGAACCAACATTATACAATCTATTTCTTTGCAGGAAAATCGCTTTGGATTTGAGCCGGAGATTACTGCCAAAATAGCCAGAATTCCCAAAATCAGGATATACGAAGTGGGAATCTCTTATTACGGACGCACATACGAAGAAGGGAAAAAAATAAACTGGAAAGACGGCTTTCGGGCACTTTATTGCATTTTAAAGTACGGCTTTTTTAAGATTTAAGCAGTTTAAGTCCTAAAATAGCTTTTATAGCTTAAAAAAGCTATAAAAGAGATAACAAAGTCTATCATTTTTACGTAGTAACCTAAACTTAAATCTGGTATTTTTGCGCAATGTTTTGGCGGGTAGCAATAGTAGTGTGTTGCTTTTTTTTGAATTACGAGTGTTTCGGACAAAAGTTAGAAGGAATAAAAGGTAATTCAGGGAGCAGTTCTTCTGGGGGGAGGAGTAGCAGCGGTGGCGGAGATGCCGGCGGTTGCTTAGACGGAGCCGGTGCCTGCCTACAAGGCTGTAATGCCTGCTCAAATTGCGCTCCAGTATTCTTGGATATATTCGCTTTCTTAGACAAATATCATCAGGAAATTTTAAGAAAAAAAGATGCTAACTCACGGCATATCACCTCATTAGAACTAAGAATACTAACCGGCCATAATGCCGTTGATAATCTATATCTTTTTCAACCTCGCCTAATCGGAAAATGGGGACTCTTCGCTACCGATATTCGCCTAAATCAATATTACGAGATCCGAACAAAATTTATAGACAACTATCAAGTTATTGATTGGCAATTACTGGGTTTAAACTTAGTAGCAGCAGAGCACGTTAATCTGAGGTGGGGTAACGGATTTATGTTAGAACGTTTTACCCAATACAGTGACTCTACGAGAGAAAAACGCAGAATTAGCAAAATGCACTATGAAACGACATTAACCGTAGATATTTACCCTGACCCAAAATGGCAAATTAACGTAGAGGGACGGTTCGCTCCGGCTATCGTGGAAGTCCGTACTCCCAGATACGAAATATGCGGCTTAGTTTCTTATAATTTATTTCCAAAACCAACTTTACATCTTAAACCATTTTTCGGTGCCTCTTATGCAGTTTACTACTCTATACCATTAGTTACTTTGCAGGGAGGCATTTCTTTGCAGATTGATTAACACCCTAATTTTCATGCATAAATTATCCCAGACAGAAGAAAATTACCTCAAAACTATCTATAAATATACCGCAGACAATTTACAAGTTGGAACAACCGCCTTATCGGCAGACCTAAAAATAAGCCCTGCTTCAGTTACCGATATGTTAAAGCGCTTGTTTAAAAATGGCTTTTTAGAATACCAACCTTACCGTGGCGTAACATTAACAGCCTTAGGAAAACAGACAGCCTTAACGACCATCCGAAGACATAGACTTTGGGAGGTGTTTTTGGTCAATGTTTTGGAACTTCCTTGGAAACACGCTCATGATACAGCAGAACGACTTGGATATATTGATGATGAATTACTGATAGCACGCTTGGATAATTTACTTGGATACCCACAATACGACCCATTAGGAGAACCCATCCCAAATATCAACGGAGAAGTAGAGCAGCTAAATGCCACTTTATTGTCGCAAATATCTATAAATCAAGAGGTAAAAATATCCGGTATTACTCAGCGAGACCCAAATCTTTTAAAATACTTAAACCGGCTACAACTTAATATCGGAATGAAAATAAAGATAGCGGAAATTATCCCTTTTGATAACTCCCGATTAATCAAAATAGAAGATAAAACCGAAACCGTAGTTAGCAGCACAGTAGCCGAGTTAGTCTTAGTAATCCCCACTTAAAATTTTATGAGCATTCAGGTATTTAGTAATTATCAAGAAATTAAAGGAGTAACGGACTTAGTTTTAACAATAGGAACTTTTGACGGATTGCATTTAGGGCACGTAGCAGTATTAGAAAATCTTACAGAAAAAGCTAAATCTATCCATGGCCAAACGGGAGTATTAAGTTTTTACCCGCACCCCAGAAAAGTACTAAATCCACAAAGCGATAACCTAAAATTACTTCAATCATTACCGGAAAAAACACACCGCTTAGATGAGCTAAATATTCAAAACTTAATTTTACTCCCTTTTACGGTTGAATTTTCCCACTTATCATCTACCGAATTTATTGAAAAAATACTTGTTAATTACTTGAATATAAAACACATAGCTATTGGCTATGATCATCATTTTGGTAGAAGTAGATCCGGTGGCTTAGATGAGTTGATTGCTTTAGGAAAAATACACCATTTTGGTGTTTCTGAAATACCGGTATATCAGATTAACCAAGTGAATATCAGTAGTACCAAAATTAGAGAGGCATTAGCCGCCGGAAGTGTAACCACAGCATATCAATATCTCGGTTATCGTTATTCTATAAGCGGTAAGGTAGTACGTGGAAATCAAATAGGAAGAAAAATAGGTTTTCCTACGGCAAATATTTTACCGGAAGACCCTGATAAGTTAATTCCGGCCTTAGGCGTTTATGCAATTTGGGTGATTTGGAACCAAAAAAGATACCCGGCAGTACTGAATATCGGCACAAGGCCTACTTTTAACGGGCAAAATGTACAAATAGAAGCCCATTTAATTAACTTTGAACAAGATCTTTATGACCAATCGCTAACCATCGAGTTCATTGATTTTATTCGCCCTCAACAACGCTTTGAAACCGTTGATAAACTAATTGCTCAAATTCAGGAAGACATTATTGTAAGCCAACATAAATTATCTGATTTTCAAAACTCATGAAACGTACCGTATTAATAATTGACCCACAAATTGATTTTTGCTCACCAGCAGGTTCTCTGTATGTTCCTAATTCAGAAATAGATATTGAAAAACTATGTGGGTGGATTTCTCATAATTCCGGCAAAATAGATGCGATTTTTTGCACCCAGGATACACATTTAAAACTAAATATTGCTCTTCCGGAACCTTGGGTTAATGCCAATGGGGAGCATCCGAAACCGTTTTCCCAAATCACCTTAGAAGATGCCAAATCTAAACAATGGGTATTCCAACCCAATCCAGAACATGGAATTTGGTATCTTGAAGAATTAGAAAAACAAGGACAATTTCCCCACATAATATGGACAGAGCATTGTTTATCAGGAAGTTATGGTGCTGAAATAATGCCGGAATTACTTACTATAATACAAAAATGGGCAGATTTAACCGGACAATCTTTTTCATGTATTCAAAAGGGGCAAAATCCTTACACTGAGCATTTTGGAATATTCCGTGCAAATATCATCCTGCCTGATTTTCCGGAAACAGGTTGGAATTATGACCTTATCAAGACCTTGTCTCAGTTTGACGAAATCTACCTTGCCGGTGAAGCTCGCTCCCATTGTGTTGCAAATTCCTTAGCACAAGCAATCGAATACGACATGAATTTTGCTCAAAAATTTATCCTCTTAGAAGATTGTATGTCTAATGTTCCGGGATTTGAGCAAACGGCCTCTCCTATCTATGAAAAAGCTGCTGCATTAGGCGTTCGCTCCCAAAACAGTAACTACCTGATTTCCTAAGAACATCACCGCTATCTCTAAATAACGAAATGCTGATTTTATCAGCGTTAAATATATTTTCGGATATAGCTGTTTTCCCAGATTTATCCGCAGGCAATTTGTAGGCAATATTTTTTAGCGAAAAGTTTTTAACCAAAAACTGTATCTTTGTAATTGCTTTAGTGCAACAAATAATCACTTAGAAACCCAAAAATCCAACTACTGATGCTCCGTATAAATTTGTTATTACTTTCGTTATGTTTGTTAGTGTTAAGTGGCTGTAGCCAGTCCCAAAAACTAACGGCAAAGCAACCCTTTGTTGCTGCGTTTTATAATCAAGAGAATCTCTTTGATACCGAAGATGACCCGCTTATAGATGACGCTGAATTTTTACCGGGAAGCCCTAAAAAATGGACTCCAGAAAGATACCAACAAAAATTGGGCAATATGTCAAAGGCAATTAGCCAAATAGGAAACCCTACAGGGCCAGATATTGTGGGACTTTCTGAAGTCGAGAATGAAAAGACCGTTAAAGACTTAGCTAATCAACCTTCCTTAAAAGGCAACTACGGATATGTACATTTTGATTCTCCCGATAATCGTGGAATAGATGTAGCATTATTGTACAAAAAAAGCCGTTTTCAGGTACTGAATACACAAAAATATGGCGTTATTGACCCAGCCAATGCCGATTTTAAAACTCGTGATGTCTTGGTCGTTACCGGGTTGGTATTACCAACGCAAGACACCTTAACGGTGTTGGTAAACCACTGGCCATCCAGAAGAGGCGGAAACGAAAGTATCTATAAAAGAAAGTTAGCAGCAGAGGTAGTCAAACATATTTGCGACTCTCTTATGAACCGGTTTGATAAAGATTATATCTTAATCATGGGAGATTTGAACGATGAGCCTAATGACGAAAGTGTTAAAGAGACCTTAGGAGCAAAGCCTACGCCGGAACAAACTCGCCCGGGAGAACTCTTCAATACTATGTATCCACTCAAAGAACAAGGAAAAGGAAGCCACTTATACAAAGGTAATTGGGGTATGCTTGACCATATTATTATTTCTTATGACTTGCTTCCACAAAACAACAAAAAAGGAATTTCCTATGTTATGGGAAGTGCCACAATATTTAAAGCAGATTTTCTTTTTGAAACTGACCCCAAATATAAAGGAAGTCCACTGCGTACTTACGTTGGAGACAAATACTTAGGCGGATACAGCGACCACCTACCGGTCTATATCTATTTGAAGCTAAAATAATGCATGATATTCTCTCTGAGAGTTTGGTGCTTTGGAGCGTGGCTACTTACCTACTTTTATACATCAGGGCAAGTCGTTAATATTGAAAGTCAGCGATTTGTATCTGCCGATACAGGGCTTATCGGAAATATCAATTTATCACTATCAGTGGCCAAAAATCAGACTTTGATTTACAATGCTACTGCTATCTCTCATGTTCAATATAACTGGAAAAAACCAACTATTTTATTAGTAAGCAGTTACACCTTTATTCGGGCAATTGATCAAAATTTGGTTAATCAAACTTTTCAGCATTTACGCTTTACGCTAAATACTAAAGCTAAGCTCACTCCGGAGGCTTTTGCTCAATGGCAAAACAATCCTATTCAGGCGTTACAGTCCAGAACATTAATCGGTGCCGGTAGCCGCCTTAGAATTTTACAAAACGACTCTTTACGTATTTTCTATGGACTAAATTTAATGTGGGAAAATGAACTGCTTAGAACAGAAATAAACCGAGAAAATAGAGATTTTAGAATCAGCACCTATCTGTCGTTTTATTGGAGAATAAAAGATCAGTATCTAATTAGCAATACAACTTATTTTCAGCCCAATATTACTATATTATCAGATTACCGAATATCGAGCGAAACAAGGCTATTGCTCAAAATCACCAAGCATTTATCCTATGCTGTAACTTACAATATTTTTCATGATACGTACCCGCCTGCCGGAATCAATAAAACCTTTTATACACTTACGAACGGCTTTTCATATCTTTTTTAAAAATCACCTAAAATTCTGGTTTTAAAGAACTAACGTTAGTTTCCCAATTTGCTTTTACCACAATAGGTTCATTCCATTTCCATATTTTTTCAGGAAGCCTGTAAGGTTTAAGCCTACCCATAGTACGAATCCCGTTATTATCTTCATCAAAAACAACAGACAAAAAATAATTTCCGGGTTCTAATAAATTGAAAGTAAAATTTTTATCTGTTTGAATAGCTATCGGAACAGTATTTCCTTCCTTGAATAAATATACAATTATATTCCCTTTTATGTCAATTTGGCCGGATAAACTGCCAAAATCATTAGCATATCTGGGAAAACAGTAAACTGTTTTGATAGAATCAATTTTAATTTTTGGGTAGTTAAACGGGCTTAATAAGAGTTTTAACTGTGATTCTGGATTTAGATTTTTGGGGTGAGTCCATTCTACAATTCCTTTGTTCATTTCTGCCTGAATAACTACTTTTTTGCCGGCAGTATCTATACAGGTAAGATGGGTTGTAAAAGAATCCGGTGGAATATTTTCATTAGCACGTAGTAACCAAGTTTCTAATTTCTGGGGATGCGGTTTTTGCTCCAGCCAAAATGTATCCGGCGGAAGTGTTACCGGTAAAAAAATGGTTCTTGAGGTAGTGTTTTTTACTGAATCTGTTATTTGTGTCAGGATAATTGAATCCTGTTGATTTTCAGGAGGCAAAAAAATCTGGATTGCTTTCCCCCCCTGAGTAATCCACGTAGAAGAAAATGCTGTTTTAGGAGATTGAACAACCGGGTAATTCAATAAGCCTTCGGAAAATAAAACTTCTATGGCAGTTTTTCCAAGCCATTTTACTTTTGAGACGCTGGGCGGAAGGGTGTCCCAAATTTGTGTAAATATCTGTAAATCAGATACTTCTGAATTTACTGAAATCTTAATTATGCAATTTTCCGTTAGGCCAATTTTTTCAGAATTGTTGTTATAAGAGTTGCTAAAATCTGTATCGGTAAATGCTGCCAATAGATACGTTCCGGAAGCTATATGTTTTAGGTTAAAATAGCCGGTTGAGTCCGTAAGGGTCAGGTATTTGGGTTTTATATCTATAAAGTTAGAATCTGGAACGGTTTCGGCTGGGAACAAGGCTACTAAGCAGGTTGGTTCGGGTTTTAAGGAGGCCGCATCTGAAACCTTACCTGAAATACTTGCGGTATCAAGGGTTTCACCCGTTGAAAAAGCTAAGTGAAAAGGTTTTTTTAGCGGGTTACGCTCACGAAAATCTTTAATACTTGGCTTTAAGATAAGTGAATATGTAGTATTAGGGAGTAAATCTTCATTCAATTTGATAAATAAGGATTTTCCTTGCACAAAAATAGTTGGGCGGTTTTTGGGTAATGGATTTATTATCAAATCGTTTGGTGAAACATTTGGGTCGATATATTCATCAAAGGAAATTTTAATAGGCAGGGAATTGACCTGTTTTTGTCCCATTTCTGGGTAGGTAGCAGCTATTTTCGGGCCTGTTTCATCTTTTGGGCCTCCTTCTGGGGGTCTAACAATAGCGCAACCTACCAATAAGATGACACCCAAAAAATAAATAGTAATAAATTTACTAAAAAATAAACCCTCGATGTTTTTTGGCTTTTGCTGCATACTTCGCGGCAAAATTCGGATTATTTACGGTTTAAGCACCGGCTTTTTCCATAAATAAATTCCAAAGCCTAACGTAAATATCCAGATAAAAAACTCCGGCCAATTTGGATTGCTGTTATAGCCAATAAATCCTTTTAAGTAGCTTCCTATCAAACCTTTATCATGAAACCAATGTATATATTTGCCATTTGCCTGCGTATAAAATGTTGGATTTGAATCGGAGGAAAGTTCACTTTGGGGTTTTAAAATATCCCATGGGCGGGCAATTTTATCTTCAGCTTCTATAACTTTACCGTCAGGTAAGGTTTCATCATGTAAACCAAACAAGCCTAACATTTTAGCTTTTTCAAAACCTTCTTCCAATTCATGTGTGCCATAAGCCGCCATGCCGGCAGCCATCACAATCAACAATATAGAGGTAATGTTAAAAAATTGCTTTATTGGCAGCCTTTTACTTTGTGAAAATATCAGCCATGCTATCAAAACAGCTGCTATTATTCCAGTTATTGCGCCTACGTAAGAAAAACTTTTTGTCTGGTTTTCACTTGCAAATAGAAAAAGTACAGTTTCAAAGCCCTCTCTCATGATTGCAAAAAATACGATTGAGAAAATCCCCCACTTACTACCGGTTTCCAATGCCGTAGAAGTCTTTTGTTCTAATTCTTGGCGAATATTGCTTCTCTTAGCCATCCATGAGACCATATAAATCAAGAAACCTGATGCTAAAAACATCATAGCAGCCTCAAAAAAATACTCGGCAGAATGATATTGGAGTAATTCCTCAGCAGACTCTAAGGCTACTGCCGCCAAAATACTACAAACAACGGCTGCAAGTATTCCATATAAAACAAAGCGAAAATTAGATTTTTCACCTGAATTAGAAACAAATGCACCAACAATACCTACCACAAGAGCTGCCTCTAAGCTTTCCCGAAAAGTGATTATAAACTCATTCACAGCCACAAAACAAGTCCAATTTTAGATTTAATCCAAATAAAAAATAAAAAAGTAAATCACATTATCTATTAACGTAATTTTGTGTAATTTCGCGCCGCGATATTAGGCCATCTTAGCTCAGTCGGTAGAGCGGTTGATTCGTAATCAACAGGCCGGCAGTTCGATTCTGCCAGATGGCTCACTTTATAGCAAAGAATATTCCCTTTATACTGTTAAGTATTCTATTTCTTGATCTGAAACAGTAAAACAGTCTGCATCTTTTTGAAAAGGAAATTTTTCTCGTGTTTCTGTTAGTTCACTTTTTTGAATTGAAACAAAGTATATCCCTTCTTTCTCTTTCGACATAAAGTGGTTTTTTCCAATAGGCGAATACACACCAGAATTTCCCGAATATTCTATCCCATTAGGTTCCGTCCCAGCACGATTCACTCCAACTACAAAAGACTGGTTCTCAATAGCTCTGGCCTTTAACAGTGTATTCCAAACATCTATGCGTTTTTCCGGCCAATTTGCTACAAATAGAAGAATGTCAATCGGCACATCATTTGGATTACGGCACCATACGGGAAAGCGCAGGTCGTAACAGATAAATGGCGATATTGTAAACTCTTTATATTGAATAATAATGCGTTTATTTCCCTGCTCAAAAGGGCCTGCTGTTCCTTCGGGAGTTTGTTTTTCTCCCCCAAGCGCAAATAGATGACGCTTATCTACGGCATAAGTAGTTCCGTTAGGGTTTACCCAAAAAAAAGTATTTTGGCGTTTTTGGGAATTATTTCTGTGAATAATAGACCCACATACAGGGCAGCCGTACTGTGCAGCTTTTTTCCGCAACCACTCAAGGGAATTTTCAGGATGGCTAAGATCTTCTGCCAACAAAAAGTCTTCTGGTGCTACTACAAACCCTGTACTAAAAGCCTCCGGTAAAATTATTAAGTCTGCCTTTGCAGATACAGATTCTAATAAAGAATCCAATAGTTTTGTATTTTGCCCAGGTTTGCCCCAAATAGGGGCAAACTGAATCAAGGCAAGATTTAATTCTGCCTCTGGCATATTGTAAATTTCTAAAAATTAATAATGGAACCTTGGAATAAAGATATAGGTAAACCCAATTCCTAAACTAAGAGTTGCATTATTGGTGGCTTTTCTTTCTTTTGAGTAATAAGGACGGGTGTATGAAGAGTAGTAATAATCTTCACGGGTAGTAGTTCCGTCTTTGGTAACGTCAAATTTTCTGGATTTATCTTCTGCGTCTGTAAAGTCAAAGTCTCCGCGAATCATCGCGTTCATTTTCAAGTTATAACGGAGTTTTACATCCACCCCAACAGCCGCAGCAAGTCCTATATTAAACGGAGTAAAGGTAGTTCTTCTGCTTGGCATATTGGTTAAAGTAACCCCTTGCGGGGATTCCGGGTAGTAACGCTTATCGTTATTCCACTCATTATTTGATAGGAAGAAAGAGGCCTGTGGGCCGGCTTCGGCTGCAAATACATATTTCCGGTTAGCGTCAGTAGTCCAGCGAAATAAAACCGGTACTTTTAGATAGTATAACCTTAGGTTGTTGGTAATAGTATCTGATTTGCTGTTTTTGTATTGGTGTACCTGTCCTTGGGTGAAATAGAGCAGCCCTAAGTGTAATGCGATGTGGTCATTGAAGCCGTATCCGCCTTTTACACCGACTCCCATTGACCACGTATATTTATACTTAAATTGGTCATCCGAAACCGTTCTGTCCTGCTTATTAAGCATCCAGCTTGCTCCCGGATAAGCCTGAACGCCCAAATGAATACCTTTTTGAGCAAATACCAACGTTTGGATTGCCAAAAGCCCCAAGAGTAGTGTAATATGTTTCATAAAAAATTACGCGAAATTACAGATTCATTTGCAGAAAATGATAGTCTTATTATTAAGTGAGTTGAAATTTTTTGCGAATAGTATCTACATAGTTTAGCTCTTCCCAAGAGAAGAATTTTACTTTACGGCTTGATGTCTGGTGTGTTTGTGTTCTAACGCCATTGTTATCCGTGATTTTTACGAAGTTAAGTGGTACTTCTTTTTCGTAGCAATCTCTGCCTACGTGTCCATAAGCTGCTGATTCTCTGTAAATTGGATTTTTAAGACCTAAACTTTCGATGATTGCTTTTGGGCGTAAGTCAAATATTTCGCTGATTTTTTGGGCTATCTCTGTATCGGAGAGTTTTACGTGTGCTGTTCCGTAGGTGTTTACAAAGATAGAAATGGGTTTAGCAATTCCGATAGCGTAGGAAACTTGAATAAGACATTCGTCGGCAACGCCTGCTGCGACTAAGTTTTTGGCAATATGTCTTGCGGCATAGGCGGCTGAGCGATCTACTTTTGAGGGGTCTTTACCGGAGAAAGCTCCGCCTCCGTGTGCGCCACGTCCACCGTAAGTATCAACAATAATCTTACGTCCGGTTAGGCCGGTATCTCCATGAGGGCCACCGATAACAAATTTGCCTGTTGGGTTTACGTGGATCACGGTTTTGTCATCCATCAATTCTGCCGGAATTACCTGTGGAATCAGGATACTTTTTACATCTTCCCGAATTTTCCTTAACATCTCTTCCTCTGGGGCAAAATCATCATGTTGAGTTGAAACTACGATTGTGTGAACCCGCAAAGGTTTGTGGTTATCATCATATTCAATTGTAACTTGTGATTTAGCGTCAGGGCGCAAGTAGGGCATTAGATGTGGTTCATTTTTTCGGATTCTGGCTAATTCCTTTACCAAACGGTGTGCAAATGCTAAGGACATAGGTAGAAATTCAGGGGTTTCCTTGGTAGCAAAACCAAACATCATACCTTGGTCGCCGGCTCCTTGGTCGGTATCTAAGCCTTGACCCTCATTTACACCTTGGGCAATATCAGGAGATTGTTGATGAATGGCAACGGTAATACCGCAGGAGTTTGCCTCAAACATATATTCGGCTTTTGTATATCCAATTTCGCGAATAGCTTGGCGGGCAACTTCTCCAGCATCAATAGTTGCGTTAGTAGTAACTTCTCCGGCAATCATTGTTAAGCCGGTAGTTACCAATGTTTCACAAGCAACCCTTGAATCGGGATCTTGAGATAGTATAGCGTCTAATATAGAATCTGAAATCTGGTCTGCTACTTTGTCCGGATGACCTTCAGAAACAGACTCGGAAGTGAATAAATATGACATGAAAACTATAAGTTTTTAGTAGGTTGCAAAGTTGTTAGTTTCGCTCCAAATTTCCAAGCACTTCTAAGGTTCTTTTCGTTATTTTAATGTTTGCTACTTAAAACGTTACAAGATAGCCGCCCTGAACGGGCTGAGCAGATTCAAAAATCTTTCCGTAATACTGTTTTAACGAATCTATAAATAATTGGAACGGCATATCTGCAAAAGTTCCGTAGTCATGGAGGTATTCCATAAATAGTTTCTTTTCAGTATTATAGTCTTGAAAAACAGAATCTTCTAAGCCGTTAAATTCCAATGGTTCTACGTTTAACTTGTGGCAAAGTTCTTGGTTAAATGCCGGGGTTGCTTTTACCCACTTTTGATTTAAGTAAATCTCTGTATATCCATGAAAGACCAGCACGTCTGTGCCCAATCTTTCTTCTATTCTTTGTGTTCCGATATGGTTCCGGACGTTTGCGAAGCCTAAGCGGCTTGGGATTCCGTTTGCCCGCAATAGAGCCGCTAATAAAACAGCTTTTTCTACACAGTAACCGCTATCACGCTGCAACACCGATGATGCTTGTAGGCCTTCTGGACGCAGGTCTAAACGGTATGGATTGTACCGAATGGTGTCCCGAACGAATAAATACATAGCTATTGCAGCCTCAATTTGATTATTACAGCTTACTACGCACTCTTTAGCTGCCTTAATAATCAGCGGGTTATCTGAATCTATAATAAAAGTCGGAGCTAAATAAATATCCATAAGTTATTTAACTTTTGTCAAAACATCATCCCGAAACTGTAATATTTGTACTGCTTGGTTATCTTGGCTATTTTTGAAGTAATAATTTTGGTGTACTCCCTGAAAAGATTCTAAATTTTGTAGTGCTTGGGCAAATGAGCCGGCTTCGATTTTATTCGGAAACGCAAGCATCAAAAAACGCATAATATCATAGCCTTGCCCGACATATTGCCCCGGTAAAGTCTTAAATGCAGACAAGTAAGAATCTTTAAAGTACTCATAACCAATTAAATCATTTTGTAGATATTGATAATCGCAAAATAACACATTGAATTTTAGGAGCATTTCTTTTTCGATAGATTCAAATCTTCTCCAATCTTGAGTGCCAATAACTTGCAGAAAGACGCTGTCTCGGCTCATCCCGCCAAGTAAAGAAACTACGCGCTCTTCGGAAGAAGATGGATAAAATACGGCATCATAGCCATCGCTTTTTATTTCATTTACTAAGCCTGAAACTCCTTGATAAAACTCCTTGTCCTCATCAGATAAAGTACGCGTCGTGAATTGAGTACCTGAGTTAAGTAGTTGATCTGAAAATGGTTGAATGTAGGATTTTGCAATTTTATTGCCATCATCTATAATCAAAACCTTTTTTAGTGCTAAGTCTGTTGAAATGTATTTAGCAAGCGTTTTGCCCTGCGTAAGAAATGACGGATTGGCCAAAAAGGTAAATTTTTTCTGCTCAATTAGCTCGTCCGCAGGCGAAAGCGGTATAATATGTACAATTTTCTTATTCTCAGCATATTGAGATATTAAACGAGAGGGAACATTAAAAATATCTCCAATGATAACATCCGGCTTAAATTGATTTAAGTCGTGAATAGCTGTCAACGTTTTAATACTATCTTTTTCTGTGTCAAATACTTGTATGTCAATTTCTTGGATAAAAGGAGATTTGTTATTGTCAATAGCTAATTTGATACCCTCAAAGAGTTCTAAGGCCATTAAGGTTCTACCGGGAACCTGCATAGCGGTATCAGCTATTTTGGAAAAAAAAGGTAGTAAAATAGCCACACGCATTTTAGAGATTTCTAAATTGAAACTTGGGCTATCTACGTAAACCTGCTGTATCTTTTGTAACTCTGGTGTAAGCTGGTTTCCTGATTTTTGATAATCACCAATGAGTTCAGATACTTTTTTGTATTGTTTTTCCTGAATTAGTTTAAAACACAGAGCCGTTAAGACCGTTCCTTTGTAAGAGCTTCTTACTCGGTTGTAATATTCTTCAAGGTACTCACGGGTGCATTTTTCGTATAGGCATTGATTAAAATAGGTTTCAGCATTATTTCTAAGTTGCTCATTTTTAGTCTTTTCCGCAAGGTTTAGGAGTACATAAAAACCTCCATCCCTGGATTCGCTTCTCTCGGCCATCAAAATTCCTTTGTGATAAGCTGCATCTTCAGCATATTTTGAAGCGGGATAGTTTTTTAATAAAAGTTGAAACCTTTCTAAGGCACGAAGATTATCATTCCTATAAAAATTTGATAAGCCGGACATATAGAGGGCAAAAGTAGTTAAGGTATGCTGGGGTTGCTGTTGGGCAGCTGTTTCGAAAAAGGAAGCTGCGTCGTGGTATTCTTGCTGTGAAAAATATTTTAGTGCTACGGAAACAGCTTCTTTAGCTTTAGGATTTTCTTTTAGTGGAACGTCCGGCGTTTGTGCAAGTAAATTATTATGCAGTAGATAAACTATTATTACAGTTAATATTCTGCTGATTATCCGGATGTTATGTAAATCTATTATTCCCATTCTATTGTAGCTGGGGGTTTAGAGCTAATATCATAAACTACTCGGTTTACGCCGTGTACTGTATTGGTAATTTTTGCGGAAACGTCTGATAGAAATTCTGGAGGCAGCTTTGCCCAGTCTGCGGTCATTCCGTCTATGGAGGTAACGGCTCGTAGGGCTAATACGTTCTCATACGTGCGTCCGTCTCCCATTACACCAACGGACTGAACAGGAAGTAGTACCGCAAATGCCTGCCAAACAGTTCTATACAAATTTTGATTTTTTAACTCTTGTATAAAAACAGCATCTGCTTTTCTGAGGATTTCTAAGCGTTCTTCGGTAATCTCTCCTATTACGCGAATAGCTAATCCGGGACCGGGAAAAGGATGCCGCCTCAAAATATCTTTGTGAACTTTGATTTCTTTTCCTACCCGTCTGACATCATCTTTAAATAAGAATCGAAGTGGCTCTACAAGTGTAAGGGGTAAATTTTGGGGAAGACCGCCAACATTGTGATGTGTTTTTATACTGGCACTCGGACCCTTAACAGATTTGCTCTCAATAACATCAGGATAGATTGTGCCTTGTATTAAATAGCAAACGTTCGTAATCTTAGCTGCTTCTTCTAAGAAAACGTCAACAAATATTTTTCCAATAATTTTTCTTTTTTCTTCTGGGTCAATAACGCCTTTTAAGGCAGTTAAAAATTTATCCCCTGCTTTTATCGGGATTATGGTTAGCCCCATTTCCGAATATTGTTCTAATACTTGTTCATATTCGTTTTGGCGTAGCAATCCGTTATCTACAAAAATACAGAATAACCTTTTGCCAATAGCTTTTTGAGCTAATGATGCCGCAACTGAGGAATCAACTCCGCCGGAAAGGCCGCAAACAGCGTTTCCTGTTGGCATTTGAATAGCTAAATTAGCAACTGTCTGCTCTACAATAGCTTGTGATGTCCAATTTGCCTCGCTTTTACAGATACCCAAAATAAAGTTTTTAAAATACTGAAGCCCTTCTTCTGTGTGGGTAACTTCTGGATGAAATTGGAGGCCATAAACTCCTTTTTCTACATTTTGAAAAGCTATTATTGCAATTTGGTCTGTTTCTGCAATTATCTCAAAGTCTTTGGGTGCAGCTAATATTGCATCACCGTGGCTCATCCAAACCTGAGTTGTGTTGGGAAAGCGCTCTAATAAAGTAGAAAAAGCTGTACGTTTTAAATTTGCTGGCCCATATTCCCGCACTGAAGATGCTGCAACCTTGCCCCCTAAGCGGTGTGCTAATAGCTGAGCACCATAACAAATTCCCAATACAGGAACTTTCCCTAAAAACTGCTCTAAGTTAATGTCAGGTGCATTTTCTTGATAAACAGAGGCTGGGCCGCCCGATAAAATTATACCGGAAACATTGACCAAATCTATTGATGAACTATAATGCACAATCTCGCTATATACATTTAGCTCTCTAACACGTTTGGCTATTAGTTGTGTGTACTGTGAACCAAAGTCGATTATCAATATTTTTTCCGGCATAGTGTTTTGATTTTTTAAATATGAAAATCCTGATAACACAAGTTTATTAAACCAGTGAGTATCAGGAATCTATATATTTATTTCTTTTTTAACTATCGAGTCCCAGCAAAAATTGCTCTCTGCGAATAGCTTTTTTAATAACATTTCGGCGCTTTAATGATGGTTTTACAAAGGACGTGCGTGCTCGAACTTTTTTTAAAACCCCTGTACGTTCAAATTTCTTTTTGAATCGGCGTAATGCCTTATCTATTGTTTCTCCTTCTTTAACGTTTACAATAAGCATAAAAACTTTTAATTGTTCAATAAATTTCTGGGTTGCAAAGATACATATTTTTTATTGCCTTAAAAGGTTTTTATTTCTACGCAGTTAATTTTAATAGGCTTCTTTCTATGGCTTGTATCAAAGCTGAGGGGCGTAGTTTCCTGTATGGAAACTGCGCCCCTCAACTGATAATTTTCTCAAAAGCTATTAACGAGATTTAACGATTTTCTCGGTATAGGTTTTTGTGCTGGTCGTGATTATGATGGTATATGTTCCCACCGAAACCTCGTGCATATCAAGTTCAAAAGTAGTAAGTCCTTTTTTAACTTCTGTTTTTCGAGTTATTATCTCTTGGCCCAACATATTCACCAGTTTAATCTCTGCAATATCTTCGATAGTTGAGGTGAAGTCAATGTTTAACAAGCCGTTAGTTGGGTTTGGATACATTACCACTGAGTTTGCAGCAGAACCCAACAGAATAGCATCTACTACATTTGAGTATCTGAATGAACCGTCATTATCTATCTGTTTGAGACGATAATAGTAGCGTGTATCAAATTTAACATCTCTATCAAGCAATGTATATTCAGAGGTAGCCGTTGTATTTCCTTTACCTTGAACGAAACCTATCTTGGTAAAGTTATTACCTGCATCAGTACTGCGCTCTATATCAAAGCCTTTGTTGTTTTGTTCACGAGCTGTTTCCCAATTCAAACGAATGCTGGTGTTATTGGGCACTGCTGTGAAGGTTAGTAAATCAACCGGTAAAGGCTGTGTGGATTGCGACACACCGAAATCCGAGAATCCGCTCATTCCGGTACGAGTTACCAACGTTGGGTTACTACTTGGAATCACACACGTACCATTTAGAGCCCAAGCTCCCATTCCCGTTGGGGACTTTACAACTGTATAAGCTATACCGCAGGATGAGTTTGTAGCACCTAAGGAATATAATGTAGCGGAATACACACCATCACCAGAGATTTGTATCCCACCGGAATTATAGGCGTTCACCGTCCATTTTCCATTATCTAATGGGGCACAGTCAAATAACGCACCACAATCAGAAACATTTATTGGGCTGGGTAATAACACATAAGCTGAAAAACCTGCTACTAAATAATCTATGGTTGTGGGGGATGTAAAGTTAAAATTAATTCGCTGATAGCCCTTAGAAGCATTTCCTACGGGGAAGTTAAAGCTACCGGTAGCAGACAGTTTCCGGCGTAAAAGGCCCGAAACATAGCTGTTCAAATCTCCAGTATTAACGCAGGTAGGCGTTGAATTATTAACACGCGTTAACTTATTGTTTGTATAACCGTCAATAATACCATCCGTTAATGTAAGGCTTTCTTCGATTACCATATCAGATTTTAGGATGATATAGCTTGGTACTGTTTGTAAGACTATTACATTTCTGAGAAGTGTTCCATTTGGTACATCATAAATTTGGTTAGTGCTTCCCATCCAGGTAATAGAAGAGTTCGCTTGTGTGCTTAGTACACCTGAACCATTATTTACCAGCATATCTCCGCAAATGTAGAAATTAGAGTTTGTCGCTAAGGTTACTGAGGCACTTCCTTGGATAACTAAGTCTTGGGAATAAGCTCTGGAAGCATTCGTAACTACCGGATAGCGTGGTGCGCCGGTTGGGATTGTTACGGAGTCGGAACAAGTAGGCAGAAGACAAGTACTCCAGTTTCCAGTATCAAACCAATCTGTGCTGACGGCTCCTGTCCAAACGGGAGCAGGCCCAGCCGGCTGTGTAATCGTAACACTCGTCGAGGAAGAACAACCATTAACATCAACAATCGTTATGGTGTGGGTTCCGGCAGAAAGTCCAGTAGCGGATAAAGAGCCTACCGGTGCTTGTTCTGCACCAACAGCCGTAGTCATATCTGGATATTTACGTACAAAAATAAAATCCCACTGTGCATTAAATGATTGATCATAAGAAAGATAATCATCATTTCTTGTTCCGAGTCGTAGATTTTCGGCATTTAATCCTGAGTTAGTGAAACTTTGGCTCAACGATCCTGAAACCTCACCGGTACGCTGTGCTATGGACATATTGGCTCCCGGGGAAACCGTTATACGGTCTCTTACCCACTGACCAATAGCATTAAAGGCGTATGCTCCACCCCATCCATTGTCATTTCTGTAGTAAGTAACTCCATTGTGAGTAAGTATGGCTGCTCCGTCTGATGTGGATGCATAGAAACCTATGGAAGTAAAGCCATTGGGGGCAGGTGTCGTTTCATAAATACGAGTTTCAGCGATATAATTTCCTGTAAAGGCTGTATTTGATTGCAAATACTTAAACTGATGCCCTCCTCGTAAAGAACCGCCAGAAACGCTCCAAGCTGTATTTGTAGTAGGCGCAATCTGCCCAACTGACCACTTATTAAAGTTTATGCCGGCAGTATTAAAGTCATCAAAAAACTCAAATACAGCATCTCCATTAGATTTATCAGTTAGAGCTGAATTACCATAGTATGCATAAATCGTATTAGAACCCACAGAGACCGATGGAACTTTTACCCAAAATACGGCAGACACACCTGCAGAAAACTTCTCTCTCCAATATGATAGCTGTGTGAATCCGTCAGCCGCAGTAAACCGAAGGTCTGAAAAATCTGCTTTCATCTTACCTGTAACGAAAGCAACAGTAACCATAACTTGGTGGTTTGTAGAACTTATCGTAGAGTTAAAGGTAACGGGCTTTCTATAACCGTTGTAATGAGCTGTTACATTTGGCCCACTTGGTGGAGCCAGCGTGATGTGGTATGGTGCAGTGCCGCCAGAAATTGAATAATTATAAGCTCCATCTGTACCATTGTAACAAGCAACATTTTGAGTAACCGTCCCGGAGGTAGATAACGCAGTAGGAGCAGTTATGGTAGTGCTTGGTGTCGTTACTTGGCAGCCATTCATATCATAAACTACTGCTGAGTAAGTGCTCGGTGCAACTCCTGTTCTGTTTAGAATAGTAGCTGAAGCCGCTTGCTCGCCTCCCACCACAACAGCAGGATCAGATGCTAAATAAGGTCTGGCAAAAATCCAGTCCACTTGTAAATCTGCCGCAGAGAGCGAAGTAAATATCCCAATATTACCGGTAACGTAGTTAGCATCAACAACGGCTAAGGTAGAAAGAGGGTTGTTAATATAGTCCGGTTGCCATGTAAGATTAGCACCTGTAAAGCGAAGTTTTCCGGTAACAAAACTGGCGTTAATACCACCCGTTCCAGTACCAATTCCGGTTAAATTAGTACAATTATCTTGCATCAGGTTCATACGTCCGGCATATAAATTCAGGGCATTATTTCTCAGGCCAAATTGGTATCCACGTATAGCTCCTGGAGACGGATTAGCAGTAACTCTACACATAAATCCGCTATAATAATCTGTAAGACCGGAACCCGTTGAACGATAGTTCATTTGCATCTCTGCATTTGCTAATGTTGGGATGCTTGCATTAGGAACAGCCCAAACACGGCAAGCATTTTGTGGATTATTTAGCTGAACTACTCCCGAAGATGGTCTAGATAATGATGCACCGTTTCCGTAAGCCTTCCAATCATTAAAGTCATCAAAATCTTCAAAGTAGGTAAAAGTATTGTATCCATTACTCTTAGAAGTAAGTATCGGATTGCCATAGTATAGATAAATAGTATTGTTACCAACTGTAAGCGAAGGGATTTTCACCCAAACTCGTGCAGATGATACCGTATAAGATTCTATCCAATAGCTTAGTTGTGTATATCCGTCAGCAGCCGTAAAGCGAATGTTGCTATAATCTCCGTTCATTTTATTGGCTACAAAGGCTACATCTACTTGAACGGCATAATTTGCAACCGCGCCGGCAGAAGTTACAGTAATAGGTTTACGATAGCCATTAGCAAAGTTATTTACGCCGTCTGACCACAAAACGTAATATGCTGGTGCGCCACCATTAACTGATAGGTTTAGCTGTCCAGTATTACCGGAATTACATTGGTTGTTCTGGTTTGTAAGAGATGCCGTAAGCGGAGAACCTACACTCACTTTAATTCTTAACGGATTGGACACGCACATAGGGGAACCACTTGTGCTACGTACCTGAGCATTAATTACATCTCCATCTACAAAATCTACACCCGGAACCAAACTAATTGTATTGGGAGTATCCCAGCCAATACCAAAATAGTTATTCGGATTATCGTTTTTAAAGAATAGATACTCAGGGAACATTCCGATAACGTTGTAAGCCCCGCCGGCTGTAAACGTTACAGGTGTATTATCACACGGATTAATGTTAGAAGATGTCAAGGTTAAAAGTCCGGGTTTAGCTTGCACAAAAACATTTTGGCTATTGGCAGGCCCCATACAAGTACCGCTTTCGGTAGCTATTCTAGCTCGTACAGAAACCGGAACATTCACTAATTCGTAAGGTAAATTAACCGTTAGTGGGTTAGAAACACCCCAACCCTGAGAAACTCCGTTTACTGTAAACTCAAATTCCATAGAGGCATGAGTGTAATTCGGAGTTGCTGTCAACGTTACCGGATCACCGTAGCAAATAGTTGTTGCTGAAGGTGTTATCGTTACGGTTGGAATCGGATAGATAGTTACGTTTTGGGTAAATGTTGCACTTGTACAGGCATTTTCAACTACATAAACAGAATAAGTTCCTGTTGAAACGACCCCTGGTGATCCCCAATCTATGCCCCGAGTATTGCCCGTTCCGGAGTAGGACGCAGCTCCTACTATTGACCACACATAAGTAGCACCCACTCCATAAGCAGAACCAGATGTTACAACACTATAACTTTGAGAACCAGATCCGGCACATACCGTTAGCGGACCTGTACTGTAAGTAGGAGCTGCAGGAATGTGCTTAACCTTAATTGTTTTATAAACAGGGATTGACCAGCCGCAGCAGTTTTCTCTAACACGTAACCGTACTTGGAATGTTCCGGTATCCGAAAGAGTAACTGCACCCGGATTCTGTGCCGAAGAGGTATATACTGGAGTAGATGGTGAAGATTCTGAATATGAACCAGATACTTTAATAATCTCCCATGACCAAGCATTTACCGTATAAGCACTTGTTGCACTAAGATTAAATGGAGAACCCAAGCAAGTGGAATCCGGTGTTACGGTCATCACAGGTAAAGGGCGATTGATTCGGATATTTACCAAATCTTCATAACGTTGTGAACCCACCATAATGGGTTTGGATCCAGTTGAGGTATAGTAAATAGACAATGGGCTTGAGCTAGTGCCATAACTCGTATAGTTTGCTGAAACATTATTTACATAGCGCAGATATTCTACTTCTGCACGCATTGTCATGTGTCCAAAATATGCCGTTGGTCTAAAGCGAAAATATCTGGCTGTTACCGGCATTCCGGTTGTGTAGCGCACAATAGTATTTCTATCGCTATTACCGGCAAATGTACCAACGTTAGTCCATGAAACCCCGTCATTTGAATATTCTGCAATATATTGGGTAACCCACTGGTCAAAGTTATATCTACCTTGGGTGGCAAAACTGGTAATTGTTTGCGGGGATCCAAGGTCTATGCGTAGCCACTGATTCAAATCGTTTACGGCAACAGACCAGTTAGATGCCGCAGTATTATGGTTTAGAGGAGCTTTATCAGCTTCGTGGCCGGCTCCCCAGGATGAACTTGCTGTGTAGGTAACGCCGTCAATAGTTCCCCAGTTTCCTGCGCCGGATTTTGTGAGTACTATTTCTGAGTTGGTGCAGCCTACACCATAATTAGCAGTTACATTTGCGGTGAATACCGGTACGGATGTGCCTGTCCAGTTTACGGCTCCGCTGCCGGCACCTTGTACTTGGATTGCGTATCCTGCGGGGCCTCCTTGTCCGTTACCGCCTCTACCGCCGCCGCCGCCGCCGCCGCCGCCGCCGCCAGGACCTACTTCACCGCCATTACATCCATTACCGCATGTTCCTGTCCCCCAACTTCCTCCATTAGAACCAGTTCCGGTACCTCCGGCACCTCCTGTGGTATTCCACCCGCCGGATGTTCCTTCGTTGCCTCCTCTACCGCCGTCGCCGCCGCCGCCACCGCCGCCGCCATTTTGGCCAGTTCCGCCAGAACCGGCAGAGCCAACTGAAATAGCAGAGTTTACCACAGAAACGGTTACGTTATAGGCATAGATTCCGAATGTAGATCCGCCGCCGCCGCCGCCGGTACCCCCTTGGCCGCCTTGGCCGCCGCCGGCACCACCAGCACCACCAGCACCAGCACCGTCAAGGCAGCACCAGCAGCAATATTCGCCGCCGCCGCCGCCGCCGCCGCCGCCGGCACCGCCACCAGCACCGTCACCACCGCCGGCACCCATATTGGCACGGTAATAAACATCAAACACCCCGCTAGCACCTGTTGGTGCAGTAGAATAATCCGGTGATCCTGTAGCCCCTACAGAACCGCCGCCGCCAGTACCCCCTATAGCATTTCCGCAGTTATTAGAACAATCTCTATTGCCGCCGCCGCCGCCGCCGCCGCGAGCGGCACCGCCGCCACCAAAGCCGCCGGCACCGCCAGTACCGCCGCCGCCTGTTTCTTGGCCGCCGCTGGCACCGCCGCCGCCGCCGCCGCCGGCACGCAAACTCCCACCACTATTACCACCATTACCATTGTATCCAGAACAATCACAGTTTCTATCTGCAGTTCCGGCACCGCCGGCACCGCCGCCGCCGCCATTACCGCCACCACCGCCTTGCCCTTCATTTGTCTGTTGGTCGCAGTGCCCATATCGGCCGCCGCCGCCACCGCCGCCGCCAACACCGGCAGCACCACCACCACCAATAGCAGCTCCAGTCGGCCCAGTAGCAGCACTACCCGTAGTCATCGCACAACGAGTAACGGTTAAATTAGAACCTCCACTGAAGTACATCCCATAAATAGAGTTTCCCCGATTATTCGTAGTACCCGATGTTCCGCCTGTCAGCACATTTACGGTAATATCTTTAATATCTACGTTATTTTTGCTAATAGCTTCTATACCTATGTAATGACCTACTGTAACGCCAGAAGGTGCTTGAGTTTCAAGGGGGGGAGTAATATTCAAAATAGTATTTCCGGATCCGGTAACCTTAGACCAAACTCCTGAGCTATTGGTAAAGCCACCTTCTATGGTAACATTGCTTAGTGGGATTGATATTTTAGCACCATAGTTATATGTTCCGGCCTCCATTCTTATGTAGTTGCGAGTTCCGGATAATGTAGCTAATCCGGTTGCAATTCCACAAGGGTTTGTGGGTGTGCAAGCTGTTGCGCCCCCTGTTGGAGAAACATAAATAAAGTCGCAGTGTTGGGTAGCATCAACGGTAAAGTTACAGTTTATATTTTGAGTACCGCACCCTCCTGCATAGGTAACTACTACCGAAATAGTCCCGCTATTGGAGCCGATACTGGCTGTTACCGTTGGGGATGCGCCTCCGGAAGTGATAGTATTACCTGCTCCGGTAATAGACCAAGCATAAGTAGCTCCCGGGATGTACGGAACTGACCATGTTTGGTTTGTGCTTGCCGGTATTTGGGTTGGGCTACAAGGGCCTGTGATAGCCGGAGTCGGGGAATATGGCCCACGAGTTACGGTTACACAGTTTGAAATCGTTTCCTGAAAGTGGTTGCCGGAATTGCTTCTGGCACCGCTTCCGGCACGATTCAGTATTCTTACGCGATAGGTACGTGTGCCCGTCCAACCGGTTGGAACGCTGTACGTAGGGCAAGTCCCAACTGCCGACCATGAAGTTACATTAGCACAGTCACTGGCATTACCTTGTTCCCAGATATAGTAGGTATCATAATTTGCAGTAACCGAGAGGGAGGCTGCGCTGTTTACACAAGTTTGAACGCTTGTAGGCTGGGTTATAATTTGGGGCGGTTGGGTCATATTCCACCGATACCGAAGACGAACTGTCTTGGTTTTGAATGGATTATCTCCGGGTAGGTTACTGGCACTTGTGTTTACCCGAATATCTACGTAGTTATCGTTGTTTGGGGGAGAAGAACGAAAGTCAATATTTCCGGTTACGGTAGCATAGTTATCATCGCAGTTTTGTAATAAATCCCATGGGTCTAAGCCGCACGTACCTGCATCAAAAACAAACTGTGGGCCGTAGTCATCTTCCCAACCTTCAAATTGATAATCTACTGAAATAGGGGTATTTACGCCTGCACCATAAGATTTATTAACTAAGTTGTAAGTATTGGTGTACCACATTGGGACAGATTGGTTATAGGCAACATTGGTGAAACCCGGCCATGCAGAGAGGTTGTCTTTGGCTTGGATTCGGTAGATAATTTCGTCATCGCCACAGAATCCGTTACAATCCCAATCTGAATCAGACCATAATCCGACTACATCCACTATTAGCTGCATTGGTCCATCTTGTAGGGGGGCACAAGTGGCGGGCAAGGCGGTGTTAAAGTTCCACATATACTCGAACTGTACGGCATAGTGGGCATCGTTAGTTTCTTGCTGGGCGATAGTCCAGACTCCGGGCTGTCCGCCTCTGAATTGTACTACACCGCTCTTTGCTTGAAAATTATCATCATAGATTCCGGTACAGACTCCAAAAACGGTACAGCAGTCATAGACTGTTCGGCTACCGCAGTCATCTTCAAAGGCTTGCATTTCGTATTCAAATGCAGTTGGGACGTTAGCGGTTGCGTAACTGTAAGAAGCTATTACGGTGTTATCATCGGGGCTCCATTCGTATCCTTTGTTGTCATCGGTTACTACTTTCCACGCTGTGTAGCCGGCATTAGTAATATCGTCTTTGGGTTTCACCCGTACTTTGTAGGTATATTCTGAGTTTCCGAATAATCCGGTTGGTTCAAAGTCTTCACGGCTCCAAAAACGTTTTGCGCGTATTTGTAATGTAATTCCGGAGTTAGTTCCGGCTGCCGTTACACCGTCATTATACTGATACTGGGCATCTGCGTCAAAGATCCCTTGAGTATAAATTAGGCACGCAGCTACCAGAAATTTTATTGAGTGGTAAATCTTTTTCATAGTTCATTTAATTTTTGGATGGGCAAGTAGGGCATAATTTCTCATTTGTTCTCATCAGTTTATCATAGGCATTAATATCGTCTTGGCTCATTGCCACAATTTTAAGCCCTTTGGTCAAACCTACTGTTACGAAGCCTAATTTTACGGTTAAGCCATTAGCAAGTTTGGTGTCATAGACTAATCGGTACCATTGGTAGCCATGTGCGTTATCTTGGTTTTTTTCAACCAAAGTCATAGATTCTACGGAATGATACAGTTTCGTAAATAATTTTCTGGTGATACGAGACTGCTCTTTTAAGGATATTACTCCTTCGCGTAATTCTTCCTCTTTTTTTCTGGGGTAAACAGATCTATACTTTGCTATCATCTCTTCTAAATCATCATCATTTAAGAAGATGAAGTCTAAGTTTGATGAAGGAACTTGTCTGGTAAGATAGCTTTGTACACGATAAGTAAACTCCATTTCGGGCTTATCATCTTTGTCCCGAAAACCGCTCATTATCAATAAGATAAATAGCGGTATGATTATTGTAAAAAAACGTTTCATAGTGGTAAATGTTATACACCTTCCGAACTCCAAAAATATTAAATAAAAATCACTTTTACAACGAATAAGTGTTTTTTTTTGTTTTTATTCAACTATTTTGCATTACAATATAGTCAATAACTATCAATATTATAACATATTTATTTTCTATAATATACTATCTAATTTATAATCAGCCTTTTATGTTTTCTTGTTATTATTCATACACAAAACAACAACAATACGTCAATTTGTGATTATTTGAAATTTTGCTAAAACTCGGAATTTTGTCATTTTGTTTACTTTTTTTGTTTATTCGTTTTTTCTTTTTTTTAAGGTTTGGGATTACATTTGATATATTAGAAAGATAGTATTAAATTTTGTTATTTTGCGGCTCGAAGTGTGATGTGTTATGGCAATTAACCTACAAAAGGGAGGTAAGTTTAACCTTACAAAACAAGAACCTGGCCTCAAAAAAGCCCTTATTGGGTTGGGTTGGGAGCTTAAAACTACCCAAGCATTAGACTTAGATGCTTCTATTTTTATGCTAAGTAGTAGCGGAAAAGTACCCGTAGATGAGTTTTTTATATTTTATAATAATTTGAAGTCTCCGGACGGATCTGTTCAGCATACTGGTGATAACCGGAGCGGTATCGGTGATGATGATGACGAAATGGTTTTGGCAAACCTTGCAAGTGTAGATGCTGTTATTCAAGAAATTATCATTATAGTAAGTATCCATGACGGGATAGCCAAACGGCAGCATTTCGGGTTACTTGCCGATGCCTACATCAGAATTGTGGATGTGGATACCAAGCGGGAAATCTTACGATATAACTTAGGAAGCGAATTTTCCGACATGACTGAGGTGGAATTTGGGCGGCTGCGTAGAGAAAATAACGAATGGCAATTTCAAGCTACCGGAAATGGCACTAAAATTGGCTTAGAAGGCTATGTAAATAAATATACCTGAGAAATGGGAATCAACTTAGACAAAAAAACCGGAATCAATCTCAGCAAGGGCAGTTCTATCTCTTTAGAAAAACAAGGGGCAAAGTTAGAGCATATTTGCGTTGGGGTAAATTGGGGGGCTATTCAGCATTCATTTTTTTTTAACTTATTTCAACAAACCGAAACCGTTGATTTAGATGCAAGCGTTTCGTTATTTGATAATAAAAAAAACAACGTTGATACTATTTTCTTTAATAAACTTATTTCGGCAGATGGAGCTGTTCAGCATAGCGGAGATGACCGCCAAGGTGATTTAGGGCGTGATGATGATCTTGATAATGAAGTAATTAGCGTTACACTTTCCAAAATAAATCCGGCTATTGAGCAAATTGTTTTTTTTTTAAATTCCTTTAAAAATCAGGATTTTGCGCATATTCCCTATTCCAAGATTCGCATTTATGAAGGTACTCCTAAATATGTGCAGGAAGTTTTTGCAACCTATAACTGTTCTTCGGAGCGTTCTTTTTCTGGGCACGTTACGATGATTTTGGCTAAATTAGTTCGTTCTGGGCAAAATTGGGAGTTTAAAGTTATTGGAGAGGCTTCACCGGCACGGGGAATTCGGGAAACTATCGCAGAAATTCAACTTAAATATTTGTAAATTCCGTTGTTTTTAAAAAAACTTCACCTTCTTATTCTGCGCTCTTTCATAGGGCCTTTCGCTGCTGGGTTCTCGGTAACACTTTTCATATTAGTGCTACAATTTTTAGCAAAATATCAGGATGATATTTTTGGAAAAGGGTTTGGTACTTGGGTCATTATGCAGCTATTTTGCTATGCTAGTGCCTCACTTTGTTTGCTGGCGTTACCCTTGGCTATTTTATTAGCTTCTTTAATGACACTTGGCAAATTAGGGGAAAACTATGAATTAGCAGCCATCAAATCCGCCGGAATCAGCCTCTTTCGGGTCATTAATCCATTGGCTTTGGTTACTATTTTGCTGATGGGAGTTGCTTTTGCATTGTCTTTTTATTTGATTCCGATAGCGAACCTTAAATTGTATAGTTTGTTATATGATGTGCAACAAACTAAGCCCGAACTTGTTTTGAAGCCCGGATTATTTTATCACGGCATAGATGGTTATACTTTACGCATTTCTGGAAAAAATCCGGAAACCAATACTTTGTATGATGTTCAGATTTATGACCATACCCAAAATCGCGGAGTTGTTCAGCGAATCTTAGCAGATTCCGGCAGTATGATTATTTCACCGGATAAGCGCTCTATGATGATGACACTTTTTCATGGTAGCCAGCATAATGAACCTGTTCCTGAACCCGGAAAAACCCAAAAATGGACTTATACCCGCTTCTATTTTGATACATTAAGATACCGATTTGACCTAACCGGATTTTCTCTTAATAAAACTGACGAGCAGCTATTTGCCTCTCATCAATATATGTTAAATATTCAAGAGATTGGGACTGCCTTAGATTCTATGAAAAAGTTTCGCAAAACTATTGCCGAAGAAACCCGTTTATTTTTACACCCACAATTTATGTTTGAAACCCGTTTACAGAAGCATAATAATGCTGATACCACTACTTTTTCCAATCCACTTAGCTTATTCCCGCAGCACCAGCGCAAAGAGATATGCCAAAGAACCCTTAATTCGGTTCGCGGCTCACTGAATTATTTAGAAGTTGCCCGCCTGCGCAATTCAGAATTACAAAGAAGTGAAGCTAAATATAGTATCGAATATCATTTAAAGTTCTGCTTACCAATTGCTTGTATTATATTTCTATACATTGGAGCGCCCTTAGGAGCAATCATCAGAAAGGGAGGCTTAGGAATGCCGGTTATCATTTCTATTGGTTTCTTTATTTTATTTTATGTTTTGATGACACAAGGGAAAAAATTAGCCCGCGAAGATGTACTACCAACATGGTTAGGAGTTTGGATTCCCATCTTGGTTACAGCTCCCATCGCAGTGTATTTATCCCGGCAATCTACCACAGACTCACGCTTATTTGACCTACATAGTTGGAAAAAAATGTTCAATTTTCATTCTTTCTTTAAAAAGGCAGCTATTCTTCTGTTATTTTCATTTATGGGCGGAAAAGTAGTTGCTCAGCAAACCCTAACAGCTCGACAAGCCGTTGATGCTGCTTTAAAAAATCATTATCAGATTCAAGTAGCTCGTAGTCAAGCTGATATAGCACATATAAACAATCACCCTAGTATTGCAGGTGCATTGCCGGTAGTTACGCTAACACTAAACGATAATCCGCAGCTATCTAATTTATACCAAAAGCTAAGCAACGGAACTATCATTGAAAAAAACTATGCTTCTTCCAATAGCCTCAACTCACAGTTAGCCGGAACATGGACGTTATTCAATGGTTGGAAAATACAGGCCACCCAAAAACGGTTAGCTGTTCTGGATTCACAAGCTCGGTATAATCTCGACCTTACTATTTTAGAAACAGCTTCTGCCACTTTACTGAAATATTATGACGTGCTCCGGCAACAGGCTTATCTCAAAACAAGCCAAAAACTTATCGAAACAGCTCAAAACAAATTACAGATTATTCAGCAACGCATTGATATGGGGCGTAGCACCCAAGATGAGTTTCAGCAAGCAGAATTTGACAAAAATGTAGCCGTACAAAACTTTGAAAGTCAAAAACTTATGCTAAAATACGCAGAATTTGACTTGCTGGAGCAAATACAGGTTTCCCCTGATTCTTCCTATCGTTTTCCGGAAAATTTTGATATTGACACTACCCTGCAATATTCCAAACTCTATTCTAACCTTAGCAAACATCCCTACTTGCTATCTGCCTTAGCTGATGTTGAAGTTGGAGTTTGGCTTTCAAAAGAGGCACAATCATTACGTTTTCCTACATTACGGCTTTCTGCCGGCTACAACTACAGTTTAAGTCAGGCTGCAGCAGGTTTTAGTTTATTGAATCAAAATTATGGGCCAAGTGCCGGAATTTCGCTTTCTGTGCCTATTTTTTCCGGAGGAGCAGCTAAACGCACCATCGAATCGAGTAATATACAGCAACAAATTCAATATCAAAAACTGCAAGGCGCAAGGCAAAATCAGCAAATAAAATTCAAAAAAGACTGGGAAGCATACCAAACGGCAATACAGCAACTTCGCAATGAAAGACAAAATATCCTGTTAGCAGAATCATTATCAAACTCTGCCTTAAACAAGTTGAAAAACGGCCATATTAGTCTGTGGGAAGCTACACAAGCAATTGAAAATTACGAGCGTTCACTAAATCGCTTGATAAATCAACAGTTTGCAGCCAAAATTGCTGAAATTCAGCTATTAGCTACCTCAGCTACTCTATCTTGGTAGCTCAATAATTTTTAGACGTTAATATTAGACTTTTTGTTTAACGGATTTTGGATACTGCAGAAACTTCCTGATAAATTCTCTCAAATTCATCAAAATCTAACAGCCCATTATCTAATTTTAGCTTATTCTCCCAAGCCCAACCTACCGGCTTTAATTGGGAAAAATACTCCTCCGGCATTGAATCAGCTTGTATGATAATATTCTTATTCCCAATAAAGCCAGAAACCTCTTTAACTAATTTAGGCTGGGTAAAGCTCGGAAAAATAAATTCATAATATTGATTATCAGAAACTTGCGGTAAATATCTGATTTCTTCTATGGAGTAAGTAATTATTTTGGGTTGAAAATCTATCTTAGAAAAGTCCTTGCTAAAGCGTATCTGCGCACCAAGATTATATTTTCGGCACAAAGAAATTTGCTCATAATCAGTTCCTAAGTCTAAAAGAACCTCTATTCCCGATAGCCAAGAGATAAACTCAGCTATCATAGATTCCGATAAATTATGATGATGGTTTCTATCCGCACAGAGCGTTATCGAATGCACTCCTTCGGCAGCAGCATACCTTGCATCATGCAAATCTACTATATGATTGATTTTCAAGAACATAATATTTTCAATAATCTAAATCTTTATTGCTTGGCAAGGATATAAAATCCTTGATACCCATAGATATTCTGATAGAATTAACACTAAAAAGATTAATTCAATACATCTTCATGATAATCAGCTTATTATTAATAAGAATTTTAAAATCCCGATACCATAATCATCGTTGATTTGTTGAAGGGAGTGGGATTTTTTTCACTGGGATGTTGAATATTGATAAATAGCGTTTTCTGGTCTGGGGAGAAAAAAGATCCGGTGGTTTCGCAGCCCAAAGGTGCTACCATTATCCGGTGCAAATCATGGACTCGAGGTACGGGAATAGATGTATCCAGCAAAAAAACCTCGTTATAGTTTAGTTTATTGGTTTCTGCATAAGACGAGCAACGTCCTCTGTCTGTGCGAACTACATCTTCGCTGATAACAAGATACTTCTTTCCGTCTTTTTCAAAATGGGTGATACAATCGGGATTTGAAAAGTGCTTAAAGGGGTCTTGGGGAGAACTTCCGCCTGCAAGATGCTGAGACATTACATTTTGGGTTACATCAAAGGCGAGTACAGAGCCATAGGGATAGTCATACAAATCTCCTTCGGGAGATGAAACTTTATATTGCTCTAAGTGGAATGCAGGCTTCCCGCCTAAATCTATGCTTTTTTGCAGGGAGAAAGAATCTGCACCTGTTTCGGTGATAAACAGTCTATTATCAACGAGGGTCATCCACTCAAATCGAAGAAATAATGTAGCACCTCGTTTAATAGCTACGTCGCGGGCATATATTAGCGAATCTAAATCTCGCGGCAAAGGTATCCATTCTCCGTGTAGTGCGTCTTGCTGCTTAAATGCAAATAGTTGCCCTTTATCAAAAATTTCAGGAGTATCTGCCACAAACTTAAAGAATACTGCTGGGGCAAAGTCGTCTGCTAAATACACCGTTTTTCTGTCCGGCATAATTAATGCTCCTTCGTGCGAAAAACGTCCCATCGCATATAATTTGCGGAGTGCTTTGTGGGAAAAAGGATCTACCTCTACCATCCAGCCCATATTTTGGTATCGTTTTATGCCGGAAAAATCTGTAGTATCTCGGAAGCCTCTCCCTTTACGGTATAATTCAGTATTAGAAGCCGGAGGAAACTCTTCGGCAGTTAGGATGTTTTTGGCAGGAGTTATCGCGCCTGAACAATTGTTGTAGGTTCCCCCAACCGGCTTAAAATCAATATTATGAATTTTTCCATCTATTGCCCAAATGTTATCTTTTTTAGATTTAACTACATTAAAAACGGTTCCTCCGCCGCCATCTCCCAAAACTGTTGAGGTATCATTGGTTTCGTGGGAAACATAAATTAGACCTTTATTTCCGGTTGAATCTGTGGGAATAAAAGCAAGGTAATCTAAGTTTCGTTTGGCTTTTCCCTGTTTGGCAGATTGTGCATTGTAAACGGGTGTTTCTTCTTGGAATAATATCTTATAGGAAAAACCACGCGGGAGTTTTGGCACAACCGGCACATTTGCGGTATCGCATTCAGGGTAAGGATAAATTGTCGGAAGTTGAGCAAAAGTATGCTGAATAGCAAAACACAGGATACACAACAACGTATATCCTGTGTTTTTATGGGGCATCAACCGTGCAACCATTCTTTCTTTTGTATCAATTCTTCTTCTGTTTCATTGTATTCCGGGTCCGGTACACAGCAATCTACTGGGCAAACAGCCGCACATTGTGGTTCTTCGTGGAAACCAATACATTCTGTGCATTTGAATGGTACAATAAAAAAGACATCATTTGAAAGGGGTTCTTGCCTATCACTTGCTTGCACAGTAGTGCCATCTGGGAGATCTACGACACCTGATAGGCTGGTTCCGTCATCAAAAGCCCACGTGGCACCGGCTTCATAAATAGCATTATTGGGGCACTCCGGCTCACAGGCACCACAGTTAATGCACTCTTCGGTAATGCGAATCGCCATAACTTTAAAAAAACAAAAATTTAATTAGCTAAAAAAGGTTTCGCAAGTTAAAAATTAACGGCAATGCTTTTCAAAAGCTGCTATTAAATTTTCGGTAATCATTTGAACCGTGCTTCTTTCGATGTGATGCCGTTCTAAAATATGAACGAGTTGCCCATCTTTAAATAGAGCAATTGCTGGTGATGAAGGCGGGAACGGCATTAGATATTCTCTGGCTTTTTGGGTTGCTTCTTTATCTACGCCGGCAAATACACTCACGATACGGTCTGGGCGTGTAGGCTGGTTTAAGGCACTTATCACTCCCGGGCGGGCACCACCAGCAGCGCAACCACATACAGAATTTACGACCAATAAAAGCGTACCTGACTTATTGTCAAGAGCTTTTACAACTTCTTCGGGAGTGTGTAATTCTAAGATCCCTACATCAGATAGTTCTTTGCGCATCGGCGCTACAAATGCTTCTGGATACATATTTTTTATAAAATTAATTTAAAGGTTATTTTTTTCGTTATCTCGCCACTCATAGACCCACGCAGTTTGGGCCATTTCTAAGTGAGCTTCGGTTGATTCGTTTGGTTTTCCCACAAAATTAGGAATTTCCAAAATCCATTTATGTAAATCTACAAAACGAATTCGATAAATTTTTGATTCGTTAAACTCATGGCCGAATCTTTCATACAAAGCCATAGCAATGTCTTCGGTGTCATTCCAGTTAATCGGAATTTCAAAGTGCTTACTTTCCATCTGCATTTAATTTTGTTATTCGGAAAGGCGGCTCTGGTCAGGGATAGTAACTACCACATCTCCTGATATTTCGCATTGGCAGGCTAAACGAGATTCTAACCTGGGATCTAATGCACTATCCACATAGTCTTCTTCTCTGGCACTCATTTCGGATATATTTTCCATTCCTGACTCAATATAGACATGGCACGTTGTGCAGGCACAAACACCGCCGCAATTATGATGAAGCCCTATCTCATTTTCTTTAGAAATATCCAACAGTGTTTCTCCTGTAACTGCCTGAACCTCAATGGTTTTTTGTGGATTATTTTCAAATAGGAAGGTTACTTTATGTAGGTTTAAATTTGTACTCACTTAATTAGAACTTACTTTTGAGAACAACTCTTGTTGTATATTAGTTCCTTTATCATGTGCATACCAAGTGTGCATTTCCTCGTAAAGCTGCTCTTTGGTTCTGTTGTTTGGATTTTTTTTCCATTCTTTTACAAGGTTTTGTGCATTTTGGGGTCTGGGTCCCCAAACAAATAGTTCTTTTTCTGTATTATGCTCGTGGTTATACTCAATAGCTACTAATATTGGAATCGCCTGGTTTCCGTCTGTTAGATATTGGTTCATAACAGACTGGTTTTCATCTCGTAAGATAATTTTAAGTTCTATTTGAGGGTAGTTTTCCGCAATTTTTGCGATAAATGGGACAATTTGTGAGGCATCTCCGCACCATGCTTCAGTTATCAGCCACCAAGTTTGGTTTTTAATGTTCTTTAGTTTTTCCCATTCTGGTAGTAGTTGGCCTATTTTATTCCATTTTTCCATACGAGAAAGATTTAACTTGGTGTAGTTTATCATTCCCGAGCTATGGTCAGTTCCCGTTGTTTTATTTTCTGCCAGCAGTTTTTTTATTAATTCTAAATATTCCGAATAAGTAAATGCGCGGCTTATTACTGTTTTTATGCTGTTCATATTTTTGAAGATGATATATTTTGGGTTAAATCAATCATTTCTAAGGCTGTGATGGCTGCTTCTGTGCCTTTGTTCCCAAACTTACCGCCGGCACGCTCCTCTGCTTGTTCAAAGGTGTCTGTTGTTAAAACGCCAAAAACAACCGGTTTATTGTATTTCAACGAAACTTGTTGGATAGCGCTACTTACGGATTGACAAATAAATTCAAAGTGGCGGGTTTCTCCTTGTATCACACAACCCAAGCAGATAACAGCATCATAATGCTGATATTGAAGGGCGATATTAGCTCCCTGCGGGAGTTCATAAGAACCGGACACATACAGTACCGATATTTGGATAACCCCATATTTCTGTAAAGTTGCTACTGCCGCCTCTCGTAAATTTTCTACTACTTGACTATTCCATTTAGCAACAACTATTGCTATCCGCGTATTCTGGTGGTCTTGTTTGTTGTTATAGGTGATTTCGGCGGGTTGTTTCTTTCCCATCAATCTTCAAACTTAGCGATGTATTTTTCGACACTCTGGCCTTCTTGGCTATTGGGAAATTTTCGCTTAATTGTTTGGTATATTTCTAAGGCACCGGCGTTATTTCCGGCAAGTTCTTCATTTCTGGCGGCATTCATTAAGAAAAAAGGAGTTGTCTGGCTATTTTCGTTAATTGAGGCAGCTTTTCGGTAATTTTTAGCTGCTTCCGCAAAGTCTTTTTTCTCTTCGTGGGCAAAGGCAAGTGCAGCGTAGGCTGATGCGCCTATCAGGTCATCTCCTTTGGAAAAACTCTCCAAGTATTCAACTCCCTTATTTATATTTCCTTTTTTGAGATAGCAGCATCCTAAATAATATTTGCACAAATTACCTGCGGGTGTTCCGCTATATTCATCTGCCAATTTTTCAAATCCAGGATACTGTGAGTCTCCTTTTATTGCTTTATCTACTGAATCTTTTTCAAAAAAGCGGACAGCCCGAACCATCTGATCAACAGCTTCTTTCTGCTGGTCTCCTAAATAGCTTTGATAATATAAGTATCCTCCAATAGCAAGTACAATGCCCCCTAAGATTCCCAGAGCAAAATTTTTGTACTTTTGAATAAGTACATCATAATTTATGGTAGATTCAACGGTTTCTGCCACAACGGGAATTTCGGTCTTTGGCTGGTTAATAACAGGAGTTGGTTGTTCGGCCATATTTTGCCCTTAAAATTTAGCCCGCAAAACAACGCAATATTTCTGAAAATAACAAAAGTTCAGCCCTATTTTTTTTGCTTATCGTTAGTAGCCGAAAAACTTACCCAGATGCTTAAATGTTACCTTACCTAAGTTATCTCAGTAAGGTAACATTTCCAGTATAAGGATGCTTATTTCCAACTATAACTTTGTAGTAATAAACTCCTTCCGGTACGTCAGTTCCATTATTTTTCCCATTCCATCCGGTATTTGGATCGTTTGTTTCAAACATTTGCATTCCATAACGGTCAAGCACCACTAACTGGAATGATAATCCGCCGGTATAATTCACTTTAAAAACTTCGTTGATACCGTCTCCATTAGGGGTAAAAACGTCCGGGATAATAATATCTGGTTCAATAATTGAATACGGGCCATGAATAACGGTATCTGTGCAGCCTATCTGGTTCGTTACGAATAACGTTACATAGTAAGTTCCAAAATATTGGTAAGAGTGAGTAACTGATTTTCCGGTGGCCGATGTTCCGTCCCCAAAAAGCCATAACCAAGAGGTAGAATTAGGAGTAGAATCTATAAACACAATTTCTGTCAATGGCAGTACCAATTTTACCGGATAGTTTGGAATAGATACAAAGTCTGCTTGCAACTCATTGATTATTATTGGTTCTGGTGCAAAAAATGTATCTTCGCAGCCCCCAGTTGCCCGAGCTATCAGTATTGGTTGAAATATTCCGGGCTGTTGATAAATATGAACGGGATTGTGCTCATTAGAGAACGTACCATCCCCAAATATCCATAACCAGCTAACTCCATTTTGGGCTTGATTTACAAAAGAAACTTCATGGCCAACGCAGCCATCTACGATAGTGTTTACAAATTTAGCCTCCGGCTTGGGTAAAACTTCTATGTAATAACTTGCAGTATCTTCGCAACCGGCTTCTGATATTTTAACTGTGTAAAGAGTTGAAACCATCGGAGCTACAACTACTTGTGAAGTTCCGTTATTTAGCAGCCCGATAGTGGGAGACCATTCATAATGCTCTTGGCCAAGCCCTGTATTGGAACGTAAAACGACAAAATCACCTTGACAAATCCGGTTTGTATCTCCTGAAACAGTAGCTACAATGCCCGGCAAAACGTTCACCACTACTGAATCTGTTATTGTGCAAATTCCAATTCTGGCAGAAAGATAATATACAATACTTTCGGTAGGTCGAGCTATTGGATTTAATGTGAATGGGTTATCTAAACCGGTTGTAGGATACCACTCGATATGTACCGGTTGAACCGGTGCAATAACCCGTGCAGGTAAGTGGATTTCGGCTCCGGAACAAACTACTAAGCCGGTAGGTGAGTTAGTGGTGTCTGCATCTACGGTGGCAACCGGTGAAACAGTAACCAAAACACTGTCATAAATACCTTCGCAGCCAAGATAGCCTACAAATAAGCGATACCAAGTAGTTGTATCCGGCGAAGCCATTGGCTTACGTGCATACGGATTATCTAATCCTTGCGTTGGCTCCCAACGGTATGAAAGTAAGGAATCAGGTACTCCAAACAAAGTTCCCAAACCTTCTAAGACAGTAGAATCTTTAGGGCAAATTTGCTTGTTGGGGCCAGCTTCAGCCGTAGCCTTTGGAATTACTGTTACCAATACTGAATCAACAGTGCTGGCGCAGCCATTGGAAATTACGGTTACAAAGTAGGTCGTTGTTTGGGTTGGGCTTGCCATGGGCCGTCTTGCCGTTGAATCGCTTAGGCCGGTAGAAGGAGACCACAAGTAACTATAATTTGGTCCGCCGCCCTCCGGCATATTTCCAACCGGAACGCCTCCCCCTAAACAAACAAAGGTATCCGGTCCTGCATGAGCCGTCGGAATTTCTTCTACAAATACTACTGCCGTTGCTATGGTATCTAAGGCAGTAGGGCTGCTAGAACAACCGGTTTGGTTGGAGATCACTTGTAGAACATAAATAGTTGTGGTATCTGGGTTTGCGTATGGATTTAAAATAGAAGAATCGCTCAAACCGGTACTTGGATACCAACGATAATGGTAACTTCCAAAGCCGCCACCTACACCCTGACCGTTCAAAAAGACTCCTTGCCCCGAACCTTTGCAAATAATTTTATCAGGACCGGCATTAGCCTGCGGCACAGAATCTACGAGGACAAAAACTTCTACAGAATCAGAAGAGCAGCCCCGTATATCCGTAACCACGCACACATAACGAGTGCTTGCTGTTGGATTTGCAATTGGATTCGCCACAAAAGCAGAACTTAACCCTGTGGTAGGATACCAAGCATAAGCATAATTTCCAGCACCGCCAGAAGCGGTTACGCCTATCTGTGTTCCCCCGCTACCGGCACAAAAAGCTACCTGATTATTATATGGTAATACCTGAAGTGTTGGAGAGACAAATACCATAACAGTATCTGGGGTGCTTGTGCAGCCATTACAATTAGTTGTAAATATATATCCTGTTGTGGATGAAGGATTTACTACGGGTTTTAATACAGCAGAAATAAAATTACCATTGACATCATACCATTGATAGGTAAAGTTGCAACCCGGTGCTCCTAATGTTGCACCTTGTAAGGTAACTGGGCCGCGTCCTTGGCATAAGAAAATATCTGAGCCGGCATCTCCAAACGGGTTTTCAGTTACAAAAGTAGTTTGGGCAACTGTATCTATACATTCGCCATTTACAATGATATATTTTATCGTTTGAGTGCCCAAAATGGAAGGAGTAAAAATATTTCCATTCATTCCAACACCTACGAATGTGCCACCGGCCTGAACTGGGAATAATGTATCCGGCGGGCTATTTAGGCAGTATCCTAACTCAAGGCCGCTAAAAGACGCATCAACAACTGTAACATGAACCGGAATATTACTACTATCTTGACAGCCAATGGCATTAGTAACCTTGACGGCTATTCCACTCAAAGGAACTGTTCCCCAATTTACCGTAACTGTAGCTGTTCCTTGTCCACTTAAAATAGTTCCCCCTGCAATAAACCATAGATAGTTAGGCCCGGGATGATTTGTGCGGTATATTTTAGTGCTATTTGAGCAAGCCGCTGTATCTCCAATGATGAGTGGAACCCGCACAGAATCGTTTACGGTAACAGCGTAATCTAAACTATCTTGGCATCCGTTTGTGTTTGTTACAACAAGGCGTACATAGCCATTTCCGGGAGTATCCCAAAATACGATAATTGTGTCTTGAGCAATCGTTGAAATAATTTGGCCGCCTACAACTTTCCAAGTGTAACTTGGTCCTGTGTGATCAGTCCAGTAAGCGAATATCTCTTTGGCACAGATATTAGTATTAGCTCCAAATACTTGTGGGGTGGCTACTGTATCTACCTGAACAGCAAAATATGAACTGCTATCAGCACAATTGCCGCCATTGCTTACATAGCAAGTTAAGCCACCGCCTATCCCCGGATTTATCCATTCTACTACAACCGAATCTGTATTTTGGCCAAATAAGATATTTCCACCGGAAACAACCCAATTGTAAACCGGCCCCGGATGCGCCACATGATAAGACTCAGGAACATATCTGCAAACTAATGTATCTCCTACAATAATTGGTGTTCCTAATTGGTTCACTACATTAACCGGGTTGCTAACTGATGTAGTACAACCACTTGTATTCGATACAGTTAATTGAAGTAAGGCGGCTCCTGCGGTATTCCAATTTACAGTAATAGAATCCGTCCCTTGACCAGATAAAATCACTCCACCAACTGCATTCCATACATAATTACTTCCGGGATGCTGGGTAACGTATGATTCTGTCGTATTTAAGCAGGCAATAGAAACTCCTTTTACACTTAGAGTAGCTATTGAATCAATCAAGACTGAAAGAGAATCCGTTGGCCCCACACAGTTAAACTTATTCTTCTCGGTAAGTAATATTAGTCCATCTCCAAATCCGCCCCAATCTACTGTGATAGAATTAGTTCCGGATCCGGAGGTTATACTTCCTCCGCTTACTTGCCATGAATAAGTGCTTCCTAATGTAGCCGGTACAGAATAAACAACATTATTTGTGAAGCGACAAACGGCTTGTTTTCCGCTAATTGTTTGGGATACCGGAATAGGATTAACGGTTACTATTATCGTTTGGGTGGTGGTATCAGAGCAGCCATTTCCATCTAAAGCAATAGCTTGATAGTTTCCTGAAACGGTTGCTGTGTATAAATTGCTGTTGGTTACACCTAAGCTAATTCCGTCTAATAACCAATTATAGCTACTAAACCCGCTTGTAGCTTCTAAAACAACAGAATCACCTTGGCAAAAAGTAGTTGTAGTTTGAGCCAATAATGTAGATACTGGTAGTGGATTCACCACAAATAAAATTGCATTGGTAGAAGAATCAACGCATCCTAAAGTATTAGATACCAAAACGTTGTAAATTCCGGACTGAGTAACAATACAGGAATCCGCAATTGCACCTGATATAGCTAATCCATTTTGAAACCATTGATAGGTTAATAATCCGGTTGTTGCGTGTATAACTGACTGATTCCCAAAACAAAATATTTGGGGGTCATTTGTCGTAATATTTGCAATCGGAAGTGATTTTGCTGTAACAGTAATCTCAGATGAAGTATCCCGGCAACCAAAAGAATTGATTATTTCAACTTTATAATTACCTGAAATAGCTGCGGTATAACTTGATTGAGTTGCACCGGATAACAAAAATCCATCACGAAACCACTGATAACTGTTGTAGCCTGTTTGTGCTTCAAGCACTACGGAATCACCTTGACAAAAAGTTGTATCTCCTAACGGAGTAACGATAACATTTGGAAATGGGTTTACTGTAACTAAAATAGTGTCTCGGCAATTTCCGGAAGACTTTGAGATAATGTATTCTTGTTGAGGAATGTTAAACTGAACAGATACATTTCCGGTTCCAATAAATATAGTTCCTGAGGATCCGCCAAAAAGTGAATCGCTTGGATGGGCTTGAGCAAGAGTCAAGATTCCACCTTGGCAAAAAGCAGTGTCTTGTGTACTTGAATTATGGCTTAAAAACGGTCGGGAGTGAACGGTTAGTAAAAGCTGTGTTTTGCAACCTGCCGGAGATGTGAGAAATACAGTATCTTGTTCAGCAACATTTGCCGTTCCGGAAATATAACTTCCAGTTACAGAATTGATTGTAGAGCCTATATTTGAAGAAATAGACCATAATCCAGTTGAACCCGAAAAGTTTTGAATATCACCTGAACAAAAATTCGTTTGTGTAGCGGTAATTATGGGGAAGGGTTCTATCGTTATGGTGGCAAATCCAGATAAATTATTACTTACACAGTTTGGGGAAGTTCCTAAGTCCGTTAAACTAACTAATGAATAAGTGGTAGTGGTTGCTGGTGAAACGGTTACAGAAACAGAATCCGGTACATTGGATAAATTGAAAGAGTTTGTTCCGTCAGAATAAACTGCATTAAAAGGGCCGGTTCCGGAAAAAGAAAAGTTGATTATAGCAGAGCCTCCTGGGCATATTGTATCAAGGCCGGAAATAGTACCGGTTGGGAGCGGATTTACCGTAAAAGTGGCTGCTCCTGTGAGTTGGGTTGCTTGGCACTGGGGCGTTATTCCTAAATCAATTAGTCGAGTTAAGGTATAACTTACTGTATTTGATGGATTTATTATGATACTTGTATCTGTATTGTAGCATACAACAGTAGTTGTAGAAAGCCCGTTTGAGTAGTCAAATTCAAACGGGCCTGTTCCTGTCATGCTTACATGAATAGTAGCGGTATCGCCTTTACATAAGGTTTTATTTCCCGAAATATTTCCGGTAGGTAGCGTATTCACCGTAACAGTAGGGGTACCAATTAAAATCAAAGCGGAACAAGATAGCGGGGTGCCTTTATCTATAACAGAAACTAATGAATATGTGGTAGTTACCGTAGGAGAAACGGCGATAACATCTCCATTAGAAATTCCATTTTGGGCAAATATAGTAGTGCCGTCAAAGTACTGTATATCAAATGGGCCTATTCCGGTCAGCAATACAGATAGATAAGTAGTTTGGCCAGCACAAATTGTAGCTGTACCGGCTAAATTTCCTTCGGGAAGGGCTGTAATTGTAATAGTCTTAGTTACAGTAGCAGCACCAACGGTAAGTTCAATAGCTCCGCTGGTACTTGTTCCCCAATCTACAGTTACAGACTGCGTTCCCTGCCCACTTATGATGCTACCACCTAAGACGTTCCAAGAGTATGGTCCTGATAAATCATCTGCCACATAAACAATTCCATTTGTGCCGGCACAAACCATAGAATCCGCAATAGAGCCAGAAGAAAATGTAGCCTGCCCCTGCACAAAATATGTACTCCAAAAAGTGTACGCAAAAAACAATAATACTAATCTCATGCAACAAACCGATAACGCGGTTTTCCGACCACAAAAATACAATTATTTGGCTCGTAGTGCTGTTTTATTCCTGAATCGTTTACCTTTATAGTAGAATGGTCTTTTTTTACCGTTAATTAAGGCTAAAATATTGCTTTGTTGCACTATTTACTTGCTATGGGTGTATATTTTAAGCAGCAAGTTGCTAAAAGACCTTATAATATTCAAAAGCCGCTAATGTAAGTTAGCGGCTTTTGAATATTATATTACTACAAAAATATGATAATTAATAGGTACTTTTCACTACTTTGGATACCCATGTTTGAGATCCATCAAAAACCTCAACGATATAGGTACCGGCTTCAAAACTTGCTATATTGATTTCGTGCTTGTAGTTTCCTTTGGCTACATAGTCGCTGGCTTCATATACTGTTTGGCCAAGTTGGTTTGATACTTTGATTTTTACAGAAGCATCTTGAATTAGATTAAATTCAACTGTAAAGATACCAGCATTTGGGTTAGGATAGGTTCTGAAAACTGCATCTGGGTCAGAAGCAATTGTTTTCATAATTGTGGTGCTGAAAGTAGCGTTATCAGAAAATCCGAGAGTAGTGCCGGAGCAAAAACCGCGTACACGCCATTCGTAAGTAGTATTCGATAAGAGATTGACTAAGCCAAAAGAAGTTGTTTTAGTATTTCTTTGGATAAAATTACCGTTGTTACCGGCTACTCGATACTGTACATTAAAGCTATCTGCATTGGCTAAGTTATCCCAAGAAACAGTTGCGCCCGTTATGGTAATATTAGAAGCAGTAAGATTTGTAGGTTTGAGACAGCCGGGTAAAGTATTGAAGTTTGAGGGTTGTGTCCAAATACTATTGGAAGAAGCACAGATTGAACGCACTCGCCACTCATAGGCTTGGTTATTAAATAATCCGTTTAAAGTTATTGAATTTGTAGTAGCTGTTCTAAGAATCCAGCCATTTTCGCCGGCACGGCGAAAACCTACTTGATATGAATCCGGCACGGCACCGGAAATCTGCCAATTTAGTGCCACTGAATTGGTCGTGATATTGGAGGCCACTAAGTTAGAAATTGTTCCGCAAGGTGCTCCTGTGGTAAATACTCCTATTGATGAAAAAGTAGAACTACCTTGTCCGCAGAAGGTACGTACCCGCCACTCATAGGTTGTATTCTGGTCTAAGAGATAAACCGTTAAAGAACTCAACGTTGCATTTTTTCGGGTCATCCAGTTAGATGATCCTAACTTTCTGATTTGAACCTGGCAGCTATCCGCATGATAATACGGAAAATCTGTGTTTAGAGTCCAACTCAAAGCTGCTTTGGTATAATCGGGCAGCGCACTTAGGTTTGTAGCAATCGGGCAGGAACAAGTTCCGGTTTGTATTTGAATAACCGGAGATTGGTTAGATACGCAAGAATAACTTTGAGCAGCAACGGTATAGTTACCGGCTGAACTTACCCACATAGAATCAGCATCGTAGTTTGAGATTAAGTTTCCATCCAGATACCATACATTTTTACCCGAAAAATTTGATTTAAGTAAGGTTCTGGCTCCGTTGCAAAGTTGGCTGCCATTTAAGGCTGATAAGATTGGTATTGCAGGGGTTTCACATAACGGGAAGTTGGGTGCCGGATTTACGAAAGTCCCTAACGACTTGATATTTTGTAAGGAAAATGAATATAAAGCCATCGGTTTTATTCTCCAAATTACTGTATTAAACCCTGCTGGATTGGTTATTGGGACTTTAATGCGGCCTATTCTGGTACGTGTGGCGGTTACCAACTGACCAGGGCCCTGCATCGTTGTTTGCTCATTTACGTTTAAGTTTACATAATCTAACCCATGGCCGGAAGATAGCGGATAATAGGAATTAGGGTCGGTGTTACTATCCCAAGGGCCATTCGCTGTATAATCTTGTTGCATCGCATCAATGTTTAGATTGGCGGCAGTAACATAAATACTGAAATTAGAAGACCCTAAATAAAAATCTGACCCGCTAGTTCGCTGAATATAAAAATCTAAATTCAGGAAGCCTCCCTGAACCGACTGATCTATTTCGCACTTATATTTATTTTGAGCCAGTAGATTTTGTTGTGTAAAACCCAAAAACAAAATCAGCAAAACAACCAGAGAATAAACGCGTTTCATAAAAGTTGTTGAAATTAGTTCTTTATACGAAGAAAATATAGTTGGGTTGTAAAATTCTATCTTTTTTTTATAAAATCCAAATCTTTTTCTACCTAAAAAGTGTCAGTATCTATATTTTTTAAGAAGCTGGTAGCTTTTATTATTCGTGGATTAAGGTAGGTATCTTCCGCGTAATAGGGACAAATTTCATGGAATTGCCGTACTACTTTGGCTAAATTTGGGTTAACTGGTAATTGTTTTTGTTCTTGTTTGGATTTAATCCATGCGGCTGTTGTATTGGCAAGCCATTCAATACCCAGTAGATTCCAGGTATTTTCGATAACGGAATATAGTTTTGTTGCAGCATTTGCGCCCATGCTCACGTGGTCTTCTTGGCCGTTGCATGAGGGAATGTTATCGGCACTGGCGGGTGTGCATAGCTGTTTGTTGGCACTGGCCAAAGCTGCTGCGGAATATTGGGCTATCATTAGGCCGGAGTTTATGCCCGGATTTTCTGTCAAAAAAGGAGGTAAATTTCGAGAACCGGCTAAAAGCCAAAATATTCTACGTTCTGCTATTGAACCTAATTCGGCTAAGGCTATGCAAAGAAAGTCTAAGGTTAATGCCAATGGTTGCCCATGAAAATTCCCACCTGAAATTGCTATGGGTTCTGGATCATCGAAGATAAGTGGGTTATCGGTTACGGAATTAATTTCTGTTAAAAAGACTTGCGCAGCGTATTCTATGGCATCATAGCTTGCCCCATGTACCTGCGGGATACACCGAAAAGAATATGGGTCTTGCACTGCTTTTTTGGCTTGGTCTGCCCATTCAGAATCTTTTCGCATAGTTGTAATTCTTTCAGAAACTATTTTTTGCCCCGGATGCTTCCGAACCATTGCAATTCGGCTGTCAAATGGTTCTTTTCGTGCGTCAAAGACATCCAAACTCAACGCTGCCACAAAATCTGCCATAAACGAGATATTGCGGGATTGAATTAACGCATATACAGAGTAAGCACTCATAAACTGAGTTCCATTTAGCAAAGCTAACCCTTCCTTTGGCCCTAAGACTAAAGGCTCTATTTGTAAATGCTGAAGTACATCTGCTGACTGTTTTTTCTCCCCTAAAAAATAAGCCTCCCCCTCTCCTATCAATGGCAAACATAAATGTGCTAATGGGGCTAAATCTCCACTTGCCCCCAATGAACCTTGCTGATAAACAACCGGTAAGATATTTTCATTCAAAAAGAGCAGTAATCTCTCTACTAACGGCAATGATACACCGGAATAACCTTGGGCTAATGCGTGTATTTTGAGCAACATCATTAGTCGTACAATTTCTGCCGGGACATCCTTACCTACTCCGGCTGCATGGCTGCGCAATAGATTAAGTTGAAGTTGGCCTAATTGATCTGCCGGAATAGAAGTATTGCACAGCGACCCAAAACCTGTGTTTATGCCATAAATTGGAGCACTACCCGAAGAGATGAGCGACAACATAGTTTGGTGGCTATGCAAAATTCGGTTTTGGCTAAATTCTGATAGTTTCACAACCGTTGGATACTTCCAAAAATCAACTAACTGCGGGTATGTTAGCGGTGAACTATCTAAATAAAGTGTTTTTTTTTCTGCCATAAAAAATAATTTCTTTAATATGAAAAATCAATCTAATTAAGTTGGTAATTAGTTGTTCAAAATTTGGGTTGAAACAATTTCATGGATAGCTTTTCGGTCAATTTTCCCATTCAGATTGATTGGGAATTGCTTTATTGGAATTATTTTTTTGGGAATCATATAATCCGGGATTTTGAATTTCAGATGCTCAAGGAGCTGGGGAATGTCTATATCGTTGGGAACTGTTTCTACTGCTAACACAAGAATTGTTTGATTATTTTCACTAATACCCAAGGCGATGGTTGTTTTTTGCAGAAAGTTTCGGGCGTGATGTTCTATTTCTCCGGCTTCTACTCGGTAGCCGTCAATTTTCAACTGGAAGTCTGCGCGTCCTATGTAATTATAGTGATTATCATCGGTTTCAATACAAATATCTCCGGTTTTATATCCTTGCCCGAAAGCGGGAATATCCACAAATGCAGTTATTGATTTTTGCGGATTTCGCCAATACATATCTGTTACTTGGTTGCCCACCAAACATAGTTCACCACTTTTACCCGGGAGTTCAGTAATTCCCTTTTCATCAACAATGATACATTGCATATTTGGAAAAGGCTGGCCAATAGAAACTATTCCATTATGCTGATATTGAGCGGGTATCGGTAATGAAATTCGGTAGCGAGTGCAAAATATAGTTGCTTCTGTGGGGCCATAAACATTTTCTAAGCAAGCATTTGGCACACAAGTAGCCCACTCTGTTACTAAATCTGCCGGTAAAGCTTCTCCACAAAATAGTCCCCAACGTAGCGAGGGCAGGGTTATTTCATCAAAATAACGCCGCAAATAACTCAATACAGAAGGAACCATTAAAGCAACTGTTAAGTCATGATCTTCTAATAATGAACTGATTTTTAGATACGAAACGCCGCTTTCCGGCACTACATAGATGCTTGCACCCACACACAACGGCACGCACCAGCTAAAGACAGATAAATCAAACGTTAGTTCAAACATCTGTAAAAAGCGGTCATCTGGATGAAAGTCGTAAATTCCTGAAAATAATATTGTTTGCAGAAAGCTATCTAAGTTTCGATGATAAATAGGAACTCCTTTTGGGCGGCCTGTGCTACCGGATGTAAATAATAGATACGCTAAATCATCATCCTGAACTTGAAGCGGCATAAATCTATCCGGTTTAAGCGGAATCTGCGAAGTATTCAAAAAGGGAATATTACACTCAAATGGTAAATTTTTGAACCCCAGAATACAAGAGAGTTCGGCTTGTTCTATTTGGTCTTGTAATCGGTTGGAAGGGTTTTTTAGATTTAATGGAACATAAGCGCAGCGTAGTGCCCAGCAAGCCAATAACGAAGCATAAGTAAAAATATTATCTCCGGTAATTATTCCAATACGGTCTCCCGATTGGGCATACTTTTGTAAACTTCCGTAAATACTTGTTACATAGATCCCTAACTCCTCATAAGTATAGGTAGCACCCTCAAAAAAGAATGATTTTTTCTCTTTTAGCTGTTGAATATTTTGAAAGATATTGTTTACAATCATGGTTTTAGTTGGTAATGGTTATTCTGTAATCCCAAAAGTTGTAAAAAGTAACGAAATTCAACTGCGTGAACCGAACAAAGCACTTCCCAGCCGAATGTGGGTAGCTCCTTCTTCAATGGCTATTTCAAAATCATTAGACATTCCCATACTGAGTAGGGGTAAATTTCCCAAACTACTTTTATGTTCCGATAAAATTTTCTCCCGAAGTTGATACAGGCTTTGGAATTGTTTATGAATCAATTTTTTATCATCAGTTTCTTCTGCCATTCCCATTAGGCCGTCAATTCTGATATTTGGGAAATTTGCTTGTTGTTCCCAAAAGACAGAGAGTTCTTCGGCGGCAAAACCGCCTTTGGTAGTTTCTTGTGAAATATTAATTTGTAAAAGGCAGGGGATGATTCGGTTATTTTTCTGGGCTTGGCGGTTTATCTCTATTGCTAATTTAACAGAATCCAAAGAATGAATGAGTTGAACAAAAGGGGCGATATATTTCACTTTATTGGTTTGCAGATGCCCTACTAAGTGCCAAGTAGCTTGGGGGAGCAGGGTTTGTTTTGCACTTAGTTCTTGGGGTTTATTTTCTCCAAAAATATATTGGCCGGCAGCGTATGCTTCCTGAATTTCCTCAATGGGGCGCGTTTTGGATATCGCAACTATAGTAATTTCTTGGGGAGAACGTCCAACCCGATTAGCAACTTGTTGGATTTGAGATAATATCCTCAGCCAATTATCTCGAAAATTCATGGGTTACAAAAGCATTCGGACCGGGTTTTCTAAGTTTTCCTTCAGTGTTTGTAAGAAGGCGGCTCCCAATGCACCATCTACCACCCGATGGTCGCAAGATAAAGTAACCTTCATCACATTCCCTACTGCGAGTTCTCCATTTTTAACGACAGGTTGCTGGGTAATTGCGCCTACGGCCAAAATACAGGCATCCGGCGGATTAATGATTGCCGTAAACTGGTCTATGCCAAACATTCCTAAGTTAGAGATTGTGAAAGTGTTACCCTCCCAATCAGTGGGTTGCAGTTGCTTATTTTTGGCTTTTTGGGCATAACTGCGTGTTTCTTCTGCAATCTGGGATAATCCCTTTGTGTCAGTAAATCGAATCACCGGAACAAGCAATCCGTCTTCAACTGCTACGGCAACCCCTACATGAATGTGATGATAAAACCGAATATAGTCTCCAAACCATGAAGCATTCACTTTGGGATGACGACGTAATGCAGAAGCAACTGCTTTAACGACCATATCGTTGAAAGAAATCTTTACTGATGAGCTTTGGTTTAGTGCTTCCCGAGTGCGGATGGCTTCATCCATCAAAATCTCTATTGTTAGGTAGAAATGTGGAGCTGTAAACTTACTTTCTGCTAACCTTCTGGCTATGGTACGCCGCATTTGGCTTGTTGGAACGTCTTCGTAAGTTTCTCCGATTCCTGAAATGACTTTTGGAGCAGTGGTTGTGTTGGAAGTTTTGGGTTTTGAAATATCAACGTTTTCTAAATCACGTTTGATGATTCTGCCACCGTCTCCGCTGCCGCTTATTTGTGCTAAATCTATTCCCTTGTCTTTGGCAATAGCCTTCGCTAAAGGAGATGCTTTGACACGAGAATCATTTTCCGGCTGAATTACGGAAACTTCAACAGTAGGATTAACAACGGTAACTTCCGGAGCGATATTTTTTTCGTTTGTAGGTTCTTTTTTTGCAATAGTTTGTGTATCAGGGTTTTTTTTGTTAATTAGTGCAGAAATATCTTCTCCCGATTTTCCCAATATTGCCAACAAAGCACCTACCGGAATTCTCCCGCCTGCCTCTACTCCGCGATAAAGTAGCACTCCATCTTGATAAGCTTCCAATTCCATTGTAGCCTTATCTGTTTCGACCTCTGCAATAATATCTCCGGATTTTACAGTATCTCCAATTTCTTTAAGCCAAGACACTATAACTCCTTCAGTCATTGTATCGCTCATTTTGGGCATCTCAATTCTCTCGGCCATATACCTTAAACTTTTAGTTTCAGACCCGAAAGTTAGAAAAGTTTTGCTCGATAACTCCCGTTCTTTTACAAAAAAACTCCAAGAGTCTGATAACAAATAGGATAACCACTGTATTCTTGAATGCTAAAAACTCACCATAAAGTAGTTTATTACGCTCTATGGTATTTTTTAGTATGATACTATTTGCTAAGTAGTAATTTTGTGGGCTATTTTGTGAAACAAGTGGGTTTATCGGTGATTTTTGAGGATAATCATTTACTGGCAGTTTATAAACCTACGGGAGTTTTGTCCCAAGGAGATACTACGGGGGATGAGAGCATGGTTACTTTGGCAGAAAATTATCTTAGAAATAGTTGCCAAAAACAAGGGAATGTATATGTAGCGTTATTGCACCGTTTGGATAGGCCAACATCGGGGATTATGCTTTTAGCTAAAACCAGCAAGGCTGCTGCACGTATGTCAGAGCAGTTTCGGCTTGGAGAAATCAAGAAGCGGTATTTTGCTATCACTACCCAGATCCCTCGCCCGGAATCCCAAGAGTTGATTCATCATCTCAAAAAAATACCAGGTAAAAATATTACAGTAGCTTACAATAGTCCCCAGAAAAATACCCAAGAAGCACGAATGGCCTATCGAGTAATTCAAACTTTGAATGGCTTAGCTTTGTTAGATGTGCAGTTATTTACCGGAAGACAGCACCAAATTCGGGCGCAGTTAGCTCGAATAGCCTGCCCCATACAAGGAGACGGAAAATATGGAAAAAATACTGCTTTTTTACCAGATTTGTCCATTTCTTTATCTGCCTATTTGTTAGAGTTTAAGCATCCGATAACTAAACAGAAAGTTTGTTTAACCGCTATACCCGAATCGGTATCTTTTCAGCCGTTCAAACAATCAATGGAGAGTTGGGTTGAACAATTTCAGGATAAATAATACCGTTTCACTATACTTTTGTGATAAGACACAAGAATATTAGGTTGTATTCATTTTTTGATACGTTTGTTGCATAGTTTTTCTAAACAACTCATTCTGTACCTTAATTTTACGTTTTCGTTCATTTTCTAAATAATTTACAATAAAGAGAGACGCAACAAAGAATGGAATACAAGGGATTTTGTACCGAACAAGTGCGCCAAAGTTGCTTGTTGCAAGCCCGACAGAAAAGGCAAAAGCAATACTAAAGAAAAATGAAAATATCAAAATTGGTTTTTGGATAATGTGCCGAAAAAAACCCATAAGTCCGGTTGAGTACAAGATAATAATTGTCAAATACAATAAGTACGCATTTTCAATTGCTGAAATAAATATTAACGGAGAACGTGTTTCAAATATCGTAGGGCGAAAAAAAGTGGTAAATACCGCAATGGGAAACTTAACTAAAATCCCTGTTGGAGTTGCTTCAAACGACCCTATATCAAATCGACTTCCACCACTTTCATTAAGTCTATAATAATCTTGATTATTCAACATATCATTTCTATGAGCTGCTGCAAACTGAGCAACATTATCCACTGAAAAGCGGGATGACCCCTCAGAAAGCTGAATTAAAGCAAAATAGCCCCCTATTAAAGAACTTACAATTAATACAGGGCCTATAACAAAACGAATTAACGCATTGGGGATTTTACTCTGATTTTCTAACCCCACCCAAAATATTGCAAACGGGATAAATGATATCACAATATAAGGCTTGATAAGATAAATCATGTAGCCTGACACAAAAAGAAGTATTAAGTAGAATGGATTTAGCTTCTTTTTAATAAATACTTTGTAAATTAGATAAACCAACATTCCCAACATTCCTAAGGTAATACTATCCTTAAGAACCCCTGACCCCCAAAACACCACCGATGGTATAAAAAGTACCGCGATGGCCATTTGCTTGATAAGCATCGGATAATAACTCACAAAAACCCGAAAAAGCCCCCATACACCTATAAAAGAAAATACTGAAGAAAAAATACTTAATGCATAATATGACCCAAATGTAGGGATTCCAAAAAAGAAGAACACTCTACAAACGCTATAAGTATCTATCTGCCCCCAAAAAGGCATTTTTGATCCATATTTTTTTAAGAGGTCATAGTTTGTATAATTTTCGGTATCACTAAAATCTATAGTAAGCAGATTAAAACCGTCTTTAGGACTCTCCCAAAATGCTTCTTCCATTACTTTTATGGTCTTGTAATACCCAAAAGTATCTCCCCCACCAGAGTAGTAAAATTCATACACAAGCCCCACCCCAAGCCCACCCAGCATTTTTAATGCTAATGCCGGTAAAAAATACTTCTTTACCGGATTATTTGCATATCGCCAATTTCGAAAAAAAATCGCTATACCAAGTATCGTTACAATAAAAAACGGTACTAAGATAGCATCTACCCATGATATTACCGAAAACTGTTTTACATAAGCCGCAACAGCAGTATAACCTAAGCAAAATAAGTTAGACATCTTCTTTGTTCTTATAAAAATAGGGAAGTTATAACCTTATCAGCAAAATGAAATCCTTCTTGGGTTAGAGCAATTTTGGTACTATCGGGTAGTAACCAGCCTTTTTGCTGAAGCGGTTGAACGACTTTTAACAATGACTGTTTTTGAAAGTTGGGAAAATTCTGCTCCGCCTCTTGCCATGTAAACCCTTGCTTCATGCGTAACTTAGTCAAAACAAAATCATTCCAAATAGTGTTTCCCACTAAAGTTTCTTGCCCAGCCTGTAAAGAACGATTTTCTCGGACAGCCCGAATATATTCAGAAACCGGCTTTATGTTCCAAGAACGTGTTTGGTTCACAAAAGAATGTGCCGCCGCTCCAATCCCTAAGTAAGGTTTCCTACTCCAATAACCAATATTATGTTTTGAATAATGCCCACTTAAAGCATAGTTAGAAATCTCATAACGTTCAAATTTGTTTTCTGTCAATATTTCATTTAACCAATTAGACTCAGACACCTGCTGTTCATCTAAAACCGGCGGATACTGGTTTTTCATAATATCCAAACTCAACTTTGTTTTGGATTCAACGGTAAGTGCGTATGCCGAAATATGCGGCACTTGTATTGACAATAACTGCTTAATAGTCTCATGAAATGAATTATTTTTTTCGGTCGGAATTCCATACATAACGTCTGCTGAAACTGAACGAAATCCTGCACTAAGAGTTGTTTTTAAAGCAGTACTTGCCGCATCGGCAGTGTGTCGGCGATTTAACCGTACCAATGTATCATCTGATAAAGATTGAATCCCCAAACTTAGCCGATTAATCCCTGTAGCTATGTATTGCTTACAGGTTTCTGCGGTAATATCTTCCGGATTTGCCTCAAGCGTAATTTCAGCATCAGAAAGGACTGAAAAATACTTAAATATCTGATTTAAAATACCTTCAATAGCTTGAATAGATAACACCGAAGGCGTTCCTCCACCAAAGTAAATAGTTTCTATCTTTTGAGAAAGATCATTACGGCGTAACCAAATCTCTGATTGAACAGCCTCAACATAATCTGCTAACCTTCTGTGATTTACCGTAAAGTAAAAATCACAATAAGAACAAGCACTTCTACAAAAAGGAATATGTACATAGATTCCTGCCATAGATTATTGGTTAAGCAAAGTTAGTTTTTTTTGCAAGCTCTCCCGATAATTATTGGCTAAACTATCTGGGTCAGGGAAAAAATCCCCAAAATTTTGATGCAATATCTGGGCAACTAACGGAGCAACTTCATAAGCAGCCCGTAAATCTGTGGTTTCTAAGCGTATTCTTCTGTCTAAAATATCATCAATTGTTAAGGCAAATTCAAATTGGCAAGCAAAAATCACATCCGCCGTAGTAAATGGGTATTTTTCTAACAGCCGAACAACTCCATATTGTTCAAAATAATCTATAAACCACTGGGATTCAGATCCATACTGCTGAATATGTTGCTGAATATCTGCTGGAATTGAGTTTGGGAATCTGGGTAAATCTCCAAATCCCGGAAGTTTATGACTCTCTGTTAAACTACTTTTTGCAGCGTTGCGAGTTGTTTTTTCCAACGCATTTAGGGTATCTTCGGCCATTTGGCGGTAGGTTGTCCATTTCCCACCCAGTAGATGAATGATATGCTCTGCCTCCCAAACTTCTACTTCATGGCTACGAATTAATGCCTCGGTAGGTTTTTCCGGATCTTCCAGAACCAATGGACGGTTCCCTGCAAAAACTGACTGAAAAGAAGTCTGGTGAAACTTAGTATCAATAACTTGCTTAAAATAGTCAATTAAATATTCTATATCTGATTGATCTGCATTAGGTTGTGAATATGAGTCATTTACGGCAGTGTCTGTTGTGCCAAAAAGAACTCCTTGCTGCCAAGGGAGCAAAAAAATAACCCTTCCATCCCAAGTCTTAGGTATTAAAACGCCGGTTTTGTGGGTTAATAACGTTTTAGGAAATACTAAATGCACTCCTTTAGAGGGTTTTAGCCTTGGCAAAATATTTGGGCGCGCCATCTGGCGGATTTTATCTGCCATAGCTCCTGTGCAGTTAATGAACCATTTTGCACGAATTTTCCCGCCTATCCCCGTTAAATTATCCAGAAACTGTATAGATTCTACTTGGTTTTCATGGTTTTTTAATAGTTCTGTACAAGCAACATAACTCAATATCTGTGCACCGGCTTTTTGGGCAGCACGAGCTACCGCAACGGCATAACGGGAATCATTAAACTGGCCGTCATAGTACAATATTCCTCCGGCAATTTTCTCCCGATTAAGTTCCGGAACTTTACTAAAAACTTCTTTAGCAGCAATAACTCTACTGGACGGCCAGCGTTTATCGCCAGAAATTAAGTCATATAGCCACAGGCCGATTTTGTAATACCAAGTTTCCCACCAGCGGTACACCGGAATAATTATCTCTAAGGGTTGAGCTAAGTGTGGCGCGTTGTGCAGCATCCTAACTCGTTCATGTAGAGCTTCTTGTACTAATTTATATTGCCCGTAGTCAAACTCACGGATAGCTTTTTCCAAATAACGAACTCCTCCATGCACCAATTTTGTGGATGCAGATGATGCCCCTTGCGCAAGGTCAAATGCTTCTATCAAAAGAACTTTATAGCCGCGCAATGCAGCTTCTAAAGCTACGCCACAACCGCTTGCTCCGCCTCCAATAACAACAATATCATACTCCTCCTGCTGTATTTCAGCTAAAAGTTGGCTACGCTTAGGTAGTTGAAAAAAGTTTTCAGTCAAAATTATTTTTTAAAATATGCAAGATATTTCTTGACATCAGACGTTAATAATGTAATAGATGCTGGCTCATTAGGTCATGCACTTCTTGACGTACTTTTTGGTGAACAGTTTCATCGTTTGGCTGGGTCAAAACTCTATCAATCATATCTGCAATTAAGGGCATATGTTCGGTAGTTAAGCCTCTTGAGGTGATGGCCGGTGTGCCAATACGGATACCGCTGGTTATGAAAGGAGTTTGTGGGTCATCGGGAATCATATTTTTATTAACCGTAATTTCGGCTTTACCTAAGGCTGCTTCAGCAACTTTCCCAGTAAGGTTTTTATTGCGTAAATCTATCAGCATCAGGTGATTATCTGTTCCGTCAGACACAATTTGATACCCTTTTTCTATCAATGATTTTGCGAGCGTTTGAGCATTTGCGATGATTTGCTTACAATAAGTTGTGTATTCCGGCAATAATGCTTCCCCAAACGCTACGGCCTTAGCGGCAATAACGTGCATTAATGGGCCGCCTTGGGTCCCGGGAAAGACAGACCAGTCCAACAATGCTGTTACTTTTTTAGGAGTACCTTTAGCGCGCTGCTCTATATTAGGTGTATCAAAATCCTGCCCCATCATGATCATGCCTCCGCGAGGGCCACGAAGGGTTTTATGGGTAGTAGTCGTTACAAAATGGCAGTGTGGTAATGGATTGTTTAGCAACTTGGTCGCGATTAACCCTGCTGGGTGCGCTATATCTGCCACTAAGAGAGCACCTACCTTATCTGCAACCTGGCGTAATGTAGCATAATCCCAATCTCTGGCATAAGCACTCGCTCCGCAAATAATCAGTTTCGGTTGAACTTTTTTAGCAATATCTTCAATTTGGTTGAAGTCAATAATTCCTGTTTGGGGATTAACGCCGTAAAAATGTGCTTCATATAATTTTCCGGAGAAATTTACCGGGCTACCGTGAGTTAGGTGGCCGCCATGTGCCAAATTAAAACCGAGTAGTTTATCGCCGGGTTTTAAAACGGCTGCCATTAAAGCGGCATTGGCTTGCGCCCCTGAATGTGGCTGAACATTAGCCCAAATAGCTCCAAACAAACGACAAGCCCGTTGAATCGCTAAATTTTCTACTTCATCCACAAATTGACAACCCCCGTAAAAACGTTTACCCGGTAAACCCTCTGCATATTTATTTGTTAAACATGACCCTGCAGCCTGCAATACTGCTGGACTTACAAAATTTTCAGATGCAATTAACTCAATGCCATACTGTTGGCGATGGTATTCTTTTTCTATCCAATTAAAAACTTCGTCTTGCACTATTATTATTTTTTTGCCTCAAAAATAAGTTATTTTTTTTCTACGTAGATGACAAAAATTGTAATATACTTATTATCAGATATATTATACAAAACCAGCTTATTATTTAACTTGAGGTATTGTTTTAAAACATCCAAGTGTCCGATAAAATAATTTCAACAAAAGCGATTTCGGTTAGGCAGAGTTGTGTAATTTCGCGGCTATGCCCCGCAACCCTGCTATTAAACGGGTACTGTTGATAGGTAGTGGTCCTATTGTTATCGGTCAGGCTTGCGAATTTGATTATTCCGGTTCACAAGCGGCTCGTTCACTTCGCGAAGAAGGTATCGAAGTATTTTTGATAAATTCTAATCCGGCAACAATTATGACGGATTCTTTTGCCGCAGACCATATTTTTTTACTTCCGTTAACACCCAAATCAATTCAAAAAATCATTTCTACACATTCTATAGATGCCGTTCTGCCAACTATGGGTGGCCAAACGGCCCTAAATCTCTGTATGGAATGTGAGCGTTTAGGCATCTGGAAACAACATGGTGTCCAGTTGATTGGTGTAGATGTGCAAGCAATAAAAAAAGCTGAAGACAGAGAGATATTCCGAAAACTCATGCAAGAAATCGGAGTTGATGTCCCCAAAGCTAAAATTGCCCGTTCTTTGTTAGAAGGTAAAGAAATAGCGCAGGCCATAGGATACCCGTTGGTAATTCGTCCATCTTATACCTTAGGCGGAACCGGAGGAGGTTTCGTCCATAAAAAAGAGGACTTTGAATCCGTGTTAATTCGTGGGCTTCAAGCAAGCCCTATCCATGAAGCATTGGTGGAGGAAAGTATTTTTGGATGGAAAGAATACGAATTAGAATTATTACAAGATAATACCGGTAATTTTATCATCATTTGTTCTATTGAAAATGTTGATCCTACCGGTATTCATACAGGGGATTCGGTAACGATAGCTCCTGCTTTAACGTTGCCGGATACTAAGTATCAGGAGATGCGGGATATTGCGCGGAAAATTGTTCGGGCAATAGGTAGTTTTGCCGGCGGTTGTAACGCTCAATTTGCGATGGACCCAGTATCCGGGCGAATCGTTACCATAGAAATCAACCCCAGAGTTTCTCGTTCTTCTGCCTTAGCGTCAAAGGCTACAGGATACCCTATTGCCAAAATAGCCGCTAAACTTGCTATCGGCTATACCTTAGATGAACTAAAAAATCAAATTACCAAAACGACTTCCGCCTGTTTTGAGCCAACCTTAGATTATGTAGTGGTCAAAATCCCCCGATGGAATTTTGATAAGTTTCATGGAGCAAACCGAGAACTCGGCCTGCAAATGAAATCCGTAGGAGAAGTAATGGCTATCGGAAGCACCTTTATTGAAGCACTGCAAAAAGCCTGTCAATCATTAGAAGTTAAGCGAAATGGATTAGGGGCTGACGGCAAAGAAACACGTAAACACGAAACTCTTCTGCATAACCTTGAACACCCCTCTTGGGATAGAATTTTCCAAATCCACGATGCTTTCCTATTTGGGATTCCCTTTAAGACAATCCAAAAACTTACCCAAATAGACCCCTGGTTTTTAAAACAAATAGAAAGTAGTACAAATTTTGAACGCGTTATCTCTAAATACACCTTAGATACAATTTCTGAGGATATTTTGCTGGAAGCTAAACGTTTTGGGTTTGCGGACAGACAAATAGCGCACCTTTTAGGCTGCTTAGAAAGTCAGGTTTACCACAAAAGAATTTCCCTTAGAATTGAGCGTACCTATCGTTGTGTAGATACTTGCGCTGCAGAATTTCCTGCCCAAACGCCTTATTATTACTCTACTTTTGGTGCCCAAACAGAATTAGTGCGAACAGAGAAAAAGAAAGTGATGATTTTAGGGTCTGGCCCAAATCGCATTGGACAAGGTATCGAATTTGACTATTGCTGCGTACACGGAGTTCTTGCCGCCAAAGAAGCCGGCTTTGAAACCATTATGGTGAATTGCAACCCGGAAACCGTTTCTACAGATTTTGACGTAGCCGATAAACTTTATTTTGAACCTGTTTTTTGGGAATACATTTATGACATTATCCGTCAAGAAAAACCCGAAGGTGTTATTGTTCAATTAGGAGGGCAAACGGCCTTAAAACTTGCCGAAAAACTCAATAAATACGGTGTAGCTATCATTGGAACAAGTTTTGACTCTATGGATACCGCCGAAGACAGAGGGCGTTTTTCGGAATTATTGAGGTCATTACAGATTCCGTATCCTGATTTTGGGGTTGCAGCACGTGCCGGCGATGCAATAACCATCACAGAAAGAATCGGCTATCCGGTTTTGGTACGCCCTTCATACGTACTTGGCGGGCAAGGTATGAGAATCATTATCAACGATGAAGCCCTTGAAGAGCACATCATAGACCTTCTCAAAGACTTACCCGGTAATCAAGTGCTGATTGACCAATTCTTGGATGGAGCTATCGAAGCAGAAGCAGACGCAATTTGTGATGGAGAAAACGTTCATATCATCGGTATTATGGAGCATATTGAGCCGGCGGGGATTCATTCCGGCGATTCTGCCTCCGTTTTGCCGCCTTTCTCTTTGCCCCCCGAAGCAATCACCAAAATTCAAGAATATACAACCAAAATAGCACTCGCCTTGCAGGTAAAAGGACTTATTAACGTCCAATTCGTTTATCATCAAGAACAAATAATGGTTATTGAGGCTAACCCCAGAGCATCTCGTACCTTACCATTTATCTGCAAAGCCTATCAGCAACCGTATGTAAACTTTGCTACCAAAATCATGTTAGGCATTAACAAGCTAACAGACTTTGAGTTTAGCCCAAAACTAAGCGGTTATGCCATGAAAATACCTGTTTTTTCATATCAAAAGTTTCCGGAGATTCAAAAAGAACTTGGGCCTGAAATGAAATCAACTGGTGAAGAAATCAGGTTTATGCAAAATCTTGAAGATGAGTTCTTTAAGAAATATTACGAAGAGCGTAACCTATTTTTAAGTAGATAAAATGAGCTTCTGGTATAAAATTCTCTTAGCTGGGATATTGTCCATAGCTGTTGGAGTTTTGCTTAGTTTACTCAGTAATAAATTCAATGATACCGGAGATTCTGTTTATTTTCAGCAACTTGAAAAACAACGAGCTGCAAAAGATCAGTATTTCCGGACTTCTCCGGATTCTCCCATGCCGGATTCTTTAAAGAATAGTTGGCTACCATTAAATTATTATCAGATAGACCCAAGTTTTCGAGTTGATGCTTTGGTAGAAAATCTGCCACAACCGCTACCTTATTCGGATGAACTTGAAATTACGGCACGAATTACTTTTGAAATTCACGGGAAAAAATGTGTTTGGATGGGTTTGAAGCCAAAACTTTCCCAGAATAATGAAATTTTGCTTGCTTTTCAAGATGGGACTTCCGGAAAAACTACTTACGGTGGCGGAAGGTTTATAGACATTTCGCCTAAGGATGCTGGATTCATAATTGACTTTAACACAGCATATTTACCGTATTGTGCTTTTAATGCTGACTATGTTTGTCCGCTTCCTCCGCCGGAAAACAAGACGGATATTATGATACTTGCGGGCGAACGGCTTCCCAAAAGTGTGCCGGCAACGCACTAAATTACTGACTGTTCTTGCCGGATTATATCCTGCCGAGCTTGGGCAGATTCTAATGACCCCATAATATGCTGCGCTTTTTCAATAACCCAATTCACCTGCTCGTCAATGGAGAGCGAAGTGGTATCTAAAACATAAGCATCTTGGGCTTGGCGAAGCGGAGATTCTTGTCTGGTAGTGTCAATTTCATCTCGAGAAAGTAGGTTTTCGCGTAGAACAGCTGCTGAGTAAGACTGTCCTTTTTCTGCAAATTCGAGTTTTCTTCGTTGAACTCTGGCATCTAATGTGGCTGTCATAAAGATTTTAAGTTCTGCATCGGGAAAAACAACCGTGCCGATGTCTCGCCCGTCCATCACCACACCTTTGTGAAGCCCCATACGCTGCTGCTGTTTTACCATATTCACCCGCACTTCTTTCAATGCACTTACTTCACTTACATAATTAGAAACCTCCAAACTGCGGATTTCTTTTTCTACACAAATGCCATTGAGATAGATTTCCCGTTGGTGCGTTTGGGCGTTGTTCTTAAACACTATGTGAATATCTAACAGAGCTTTTTTTACCTGCTCTAAATTGGTTATATCTACCTGATTTTGAATAAAATACAAGGTAACTGCTCGGTACATCGAGCCGGAATCAACGAATAGATAATGTAGTTTCTGTGCAACCAATTTTGCAGTAGTAGATTTTCCGCACCCGGCATATCCATCAATGGCAATATTGATTTTTTTCATGATTCCGAACCTTACGCAAAGATACTAATTTTTGCTGAACTTGATTTAACGGCATATTATTTTGTAATGCTCTTTTGGTATTTTATTTAGAACTTTGCACTGGTTAATAACTATGGAGGCTACGGAAGATATTGGTTGTGCAGAAATAGAAGTTGTTGGAGCAAGGACTCATAATTTAAAAAATATTCATGTAACAATTCCCCGAGATAAGTTGGTGGTAATAACCGGTGTAAGTGGTTCCGGAAAGTCATCATTAGCCTTTGATACCATATTTGCGGAGGGGCAACGAAGATATTTAGAGACTTTTTCTGCCTATGCCCGTCAGTTTATAGGAGAGTTAGAGCGCCCTGATGTGGATATTATAAACGGATTAAGTCCGGTTATTTCTATTGACCAAAAGACAACCTCTAAGAATCTGCGCTCTACTGTGGGCACGATAACAGATATTTATGATTTTTTACGATTACTATTTGCCCGAGCGAGTACTGCTTTCAGTTATTTAACGGGTGCAGAAATGCTCAGCCAATCCGAAGAAGAAATTCAATCTTCTATATTAGCTGCATTTGGCACAAAACCAACCATTATTATTGCTTCTTTGGTGCGCCAAAGGAAAGGACATTATAGAGAACTCTTTGAATCCATGATTAAATATGGTTATTCTAAGGCAAGAATAGATGGTGTTATCAAAGACCTCCGTCCCAAAATGCAGCTTGATAGATACGCAACCCACAACATTGAGTTAGTCATAGACTCTTTAATTCCGGAAAGTGATTTGAAGCGGTTTGAAAACTCTCTTAAATCTGCCTTTAAATTCGGGAATGGCTTGGTTGGAGTTTTATTACAGAGTTCATCCCCAAAAACATCAGACAGTGTCAGCTGGTATTGCAAAACGTTAATGGAGGTTTCTACCGGCCTGAGTTATTCGATGCCTGAACCCAATACCTTTTCTTTTAATTCTCCGGTGGGATCTTGCCCGGGATGCTCAGGCGTAGGTGAAGTCAAGATTTTGGATCTAAATAAAATTATTATTGATCCCTCAAAGCCTTTGTTGCACGGCGGCTGGGCTTTTGAAGAAGAAGATTCTTACATACATTACCACTATGTGAGTGTTTTAGTATCAGAGATAAAGGCAGTTGCCAAACGACATAAAATCAAACTTGAGAAGCCTTTTGCAGAATTGCCTACAGAACATCAAGATATACTGCTTCGTGGAGAAGATGAACAAGAAGATATTACTACTAAAGCAAAAAGAAAGGAACTGGATATTAGTGAGTTAATTCGTTTTTTTGAAAAAAATACTTTTCCCGGTATTTTGCAAATGATTACAAAGTTTTGCCTGTATGGAGGATCTATTGAAACCTATTTTAGCAAGTATTTTGATGTCGTAAAATGCCCTGAATGTGCTGGAACGCGCTTAAAAAAAGAAAGTTTATCTTTTAAGATAGATCAAAAAAATATCGGCGAGATTGCTGCTTTGGATATGCAGAAGTTAATGAACTGGTTATCAGAATTACCGGCTAAGCTCTCCAAAAGCCATGCTACAATAGCCGATCCGGTTCTTAAAGAGATTCGTAAGCGAGTCCAATTTTTATTGGACGTTGGGTTAGATTACCTAAGTTTGAACCGTCCGGCAGGCACTTTATCGGGTGGAGAAAGCCAGCGAATCCGATTAGCGACACAAATAGGCACACAGCTAAGCGGCGTTTTATACATATTAGACGAACCCAGCATCGGCCTGCATCAAAAAGATAATATGCGGCTTATCAACTCCTTAAAGTCGTTACGAGATTTAGGAAATAGCATTTTGGTGGTAGAGCATGATAAGGAAATCATGTTAGAATCTGATTATATCATAGACGTTGGGCCAGGTGCCGGGAAAAATGGGGGAAACATCATTAACGTTGGAGATAAAACCACTTTTTGCGCACAAGCTGGAATCACAGCAGATTATCTTAGTGGACGGCAGCAAATTCAAGTACCCAAAATCCGCAGAACAGGTAATGGTTATTTTCTTACTTTATCAGGAGCTACCGGCCATAATCTCAAAGATATTACGTTAAAATTACCGTTGGGAATGTTTGTGTGTGTTACGGGAGTATCCGGTTCTGGAAAGTCCACTATCATTCGGCACACATTATACCCAATTTTACACGAACACGTTTTTAAGCATCCGAAGCCAATATTACCCTTTAAGGAAATATCCGGTTTAGAATATATCAACAAAGTTATTGAGATAGATCAGTCGCCTATTGGCAAAACACCGCGCAGCAATCCGGCGACTTACACAAAGCTATTTGATGAGATACGTTCTTTTTTCGCGCTACTTCCTGAATCCCAAATACGGGGCTATAAGCCCGGACGGTTTTCTTTCAATATAAAAGGGGGAAGATGCGAAGAATGTAGTGGCGGCGGCAAAAAAGTAATCGAAATGGGATTCTTGCCGGATGTTTTGGTAGAATGCCCAAAGTGCCGAGGAAAACGCTATAATAGAGAAACATTAGAAGTCAGATATAAAGGGAAATCTATCAATGATGTGTTGGAAATGAGTGTAGAGCAGGCACTTACCTTTTTTGAAGCTCATCCTAAAATCAAACAAGTACTGCAAACCCTTTATGATGTCGGTTTAGGATACATTACACTTGGGCAGTCTTCTACAACGTTATCCGGCGGAGAAGCACAACGGGTTAAGGTAGCTACCGAACTCACCAAACGAGATACCGGAAAAACCATCTATATCTTAGATGAGCCAACTACCGGATTGCATTTTCAGGATATTGAAAATTTACTGAATGTTCTGAACCGCTTAGTAGGTAAAGGAAATACAGTGCTGGTAATAGAGCATAATTTAGATGTAATCAAGATAGCTGACTGGATTATAGACATGGGGCCTTATGGCGGTGAACGTGGCGGCTATATTATCGCCGAAGGAACGCCCGAAGATATTGCCCAAAATGACGCATCAGAAACAGGGAAATATCTCGTTAAAGAGCTAAATACAAACTAAAAAGGACTCGAAAAATTCGGATCTGTTAATACTGTTGAATCCGTAAGAGTCAACAAAAAGTCTTTTAGATTTTGTTTTTCGGTAGGAGAAAGTTGTAGGCCAAATTCTTTACCTGGCTTGGTCATTATCGGGTCTAATGACGGGGATAGCTTTACCTTGCTATTGTAGTGTTCAATAACTTCTTCTAAGGTTTTAAAGCGGCCATCGTGCATAAAGCTGGTTCTTAATCCGGCATTTCTGAGAGAAGGGCTTTTATACTTGCCTAAGTCCGCCGAGTTATGGGAAATATTATAGTATCCGGCATTGGTTTCATTAAATATAGAATCTAAGCCGATGTTATGCAGGTCGCTATCGGTAGTTAGCGGCACAGAATGGCAGTGAAAACAGTCCCCTTTTTCGGTATTAAACAAGATAAGCCCCTGCATTTCACTGGGTGTCAAAGCCGCTTCTCGGCGCATATAACGGTCAAACTTAGAGTTTCCGGAAATTAAAGTTCTCAAAAACTGCGCTAAGGCATAAGCGCATTTTTGGGAATCAATTATAGAAGATCCAAAAGCCTGATGAAATAACAACGGATATTTACTGTCATTTTGCAGACGAGAAACATCCGTTCCAAAAAAGATTTCTACTTCAAAGAGCATAGCTTTTTCTAAGTTTCCCTGCTTAGATCCATCCCATAAAAATTTACTTCCATATCCTAAGTTAATATGCGGAATAATGTTTGTTCCGGGAGTAGTAAATCCAGAACTTTGTAGGTGGCAGGTAGCACAGGCTTGCTTGCCGGTTGGATGCAGCAGTTTGTCATAATAAAGCATCCTCCCGAGCCTAACACCTTCTACGGTTGTTGGGTTATCGGGAGGAATTACCATATTGGGTAGATTCTTAGGAATCTGTATGTCAATATACGTAGGATTGTAGGGCGGAAAATTTGAATCTATCTTGGTGTCTTCCGACTTTTTACAAGAAATAACTCCCACAAATAGGGTGAGAGACAACAATAATAAATTAATTTTCCTCATTTTTCTATCAATTTAACGTAAAAACGTCCATTCCATTTTGTACTAATTTGGCCATAGCTGTGCTATCGTGCATCGAATAATTTCCGTCAATGTTAAAGTCATAATTTGCTGGGCTTTGATACCATTCGTTTAGGTTCATTTTTAGCTTTATTTGGTTGGAATTATTACTGATGCTAAAGTTTTGGATAATTTCGATTGGTACACGGTTTTTATTTTTGCCTAAGTGCATTGCATATCCGTAACTTGTAGTATCGGCTAAGAAGTTCCCTTCAAGTTTCATAAAGTGGTAGCCGCCTCCCATCATAGTTGGCCAAGCCATATTTACGTTGTCAAGTGTGTTTGGCAGGCCGTTATCTATATTGTGCAAGCTATCTAAGCCGATCAAAAATTTAACACTCTTATAGTCCCCAAAAGGTAGATTCGGTAACGTAAAAGAAATCTTTTGTGGGTCCCGTGCATCTACCAAAAACACATTGTCTAACAATACTTTTTCTCCGGTCTTTTTTTCAAATTCAAAGGCGGAGATATAAAATAGCAACTTAGTTACGCTGTAATTATTTCCGGCAGCATTTTTGTACTGAATTTTGTCAAATTCTAATGCTTGATTATCAACAGAAAAGCCCAACGTAAGTGTTGGTTTGTTTTCTACGGGTGGCGGGGTATCTTTATCTTTTTTACAAGCTGTAAATGATACAGACAGAACTAAAATTGCAATTAAAAAATATCTCATAGATAATTGACTAAACAAAAAAAATAGCTCAAAAAGTTCCTCTCAAAAAGTTAAAGCTATAAAAATTCAAAGGTGGCTTCTAAAAATTAGTTTTTTTTATTTTTTTCAGACACAAATCAGAATCCTTTTAAATCTGGGTTGAAAAAGTAAGTAATTGTACAAATTATTTTTTAATTCACATACAAAATTCTTATTTTTTATTCGATAATTCGCAACTAATTAACTAACTAATAGCATATTACGATGTAAATAAGTTTAATCTTTGAACTTGTTCAAGCCTGAATAAGTTGTAGGTAAGATTGATGAGTTCGATTATACCTGTTGCTCTTGCTATTCCTACAGATTTAACAGCAAGCCCGTTCATGCTTTGTTCCATAAAATCAAATACGTGTTCTACTCTTACCCTTGTTTTAGATTTTATCTTATTTTTTGCTTTTTGTTTATCCGTCAAAGGGTTACCTCTGTATCCTTTTTTGTGTATTTGGTTTTTAAGCCGGTATTTTCGGATTATTTTTTTGGTTTTTCTTTTCTGTATTTAATAAGTTAGATGCTAATGTGTTGCGAAATGCCTCAAAATCAACAACATCGCTTATTATTTCTAATGGGTTGCCAATTGCAGACAAACGTTCAATAGTAAATTGCTCGTCAAATAATCCTTTTTGGCCATTGGTTTTATACTCTTGTGATGTCATATTGTTTTCGTGTTAAATTATACGCAAATATACATATAATTGCTTGAATAACAATGATTTAAATTATAGAACCCACCATTAGTTAGTTAGTTAGTTAGTTAGTTAGTTAGTTAGTTGCGAATTATCGAATAAAAAATAAAAATTTTGTATGTGAATTAAAAAATATTTTGTACAATTGCTTACTTTTTCAACCCAGATTTAAAAGGATTCTGATTTGTGTCTGAAAAAAATAAAAAAAACTAATTTTTAGAAGCCCCCTTAAAGGGTTGTATTGATGAACTAACAAAACTGACGAATGAAAAAAGAACGACCGCATAACAGGCGTTTGGCACAATGGAGGGTGACGTGGTTAATTGAAAATTCTATCTCGCATCGGCTTTTATGGTTAAATGAAAGTTTTGTACTCCGAAATCCGCCACTTCGCCAAGCTGCTAAAACGTTATGAGCAATATAGCAGCACCCAAACGGTATTACTTCAACCACATAGACAACTGTAATATGTGTGGTTCAAAGACAGACACACATAAAATTCTTGGGAAACGATTAAATACTTCTCAAGGAAAAAATCCAAGAAACAAAATCGGTATAACGACAACGATTGTAAAATGTGCAAACTGTGGACTTATTTATTCAAATCCGCAACCTGTGCCGTTTGACATACAAGACCATTACGGAGTTCCGCCAGAAAGCTATTGGAAAGAAAATTATTTCACCATTACGGACAACTATTTTCAAGGCGAAATAGCAAGACTAAAGACACTACTTGACTTCAAGGACGGAATGAAATCGTTAGACATTGGTGCAGGCTTGGGAAAACAAATGATTGCATTGAGCAAAGCGGGTTTTGACACTTATGGTTTTGAACCTTCAAAACAATTTCACGAAAGAGCAATTTCAAAAATGAATATCAATCCTGACAAGTTAAAATTAGGAATGATTGAAGAAGTTGCATATCCCGAAAATCATTTTGATTTTATTTCGTTCGGTGCAGTTTTAGAACACCTGTACGACCCGTCTGACTCAATTTTGAAAGCAATGAAATGGCTAAAGCCAAATGGGATAATCCACATTGAAGTTCCTTCATCTAATTGGCTTATTGGAAAAATAATCAACTTGTTTTACAAACTAAAACGAACTGACTACGTTGGAAATTTAAGTCCAATGCACGAACCATTTCACTTATACGAGTTTGACCTTAAATCATTTCAAGAACACGCAAGACAAAACGACTACGAATTGGCTTTTCACGAATATTATATCTGCCAAACATTTATGCCTAAATTTGCGGACTATTTTTTGAAACCATATATGCAATGGACAAACAAAGGAATGCAATTATGTGTATGGTTGAAGAAAAGATAAATACTGCTCATAACAAAAAAATTGGCAATAGCGCCGGTGAAGTGCTTCTATTGGGCTTCTGTGCAATGTTGAACAGTAGTAATTCTATTGAGCATTTGTGCTAAAAGTCAGCTCCATCGCCAAGCTGCTAAAACGTTGAGCGACATTACGCCTGCGGCGTAGTTTTGTTCT